>NZ_JACFYJ010000105.1:0-24222 GCF_037126505.1 Paraburkholderia bengalensis | reverse complement strand
CGGCAACGTGCCGTGGACGCTGCATCATCAGCATTGGGATCACGAGATGCTGAAGCCGGCGTCGCAATGCAAGCCGATCGAGTATCCGAAGCCGGACGGCAAGCTGACGTTCGACCGGCTTTCTTCGGTGTTCATCTCGAACACGAATCACGAGGAGAATCAGCCCGCGCACCTGACGCTGAAAGATCCGTCGGTGCCCGTGAAGGTGAACTGGCAAACCTATGCAGGGCCGGAGGGCCGCTACTGCCCCGCAGCTGTCTATGAGTTCGTGAAGAATGACGACGGCAGCGAACGCCTTGTCATCAACGCGCAAAACTGCGTGCACTGCAAAACCTGCGACATTAAAGACCCGACGCAGAACATTGTCTGGGTGACGCCGGAAGGTGGCGGCGGTCCGAACTATCCGAACATGTGACGCACGCCGCTTCACTGGCAAACGGAAAGCGCCGCTCGATGAGCGGCGCTGTCGTATCGAGACACGACGACATCAGAGCCGCGCTCGCGAGGTTCAAGCCGCCAACGACTCGAGCCGCGTACGCACCTGTTCCAGCACAGGCGCCCATGCGCCAACCGACGGCTGACGGAACAGTTCGACAGTCTGATACCATGGCGTGCGCTGCGTCTCCTCGCCCCAGAACCATGCGGACACGTGATCGAGCATCAGCCAGGTCGGCACGCCGAGCGCGCCTGCCAGATGCGCGGGACCGCTATCGATCGTCACAAGCACATCGAGATTCACCAGCAGCGCGGCGACATCGTCGAAGCCCGCTTCGAAGTGCATCGTCAGATCGGCGACATTGGCGCCTTGCGCGCGCCACTGCGCGACAGTCTGCTCGCGCCCCGGTGAAATGGCGAAGAACGTCAGGCCCGGCACGTCCAGCAGCGCGGCGAACTGGTCTGCGGGCACCGAGCGCCGCGCGTCGCGGATGTGCTCCGGATTGCCGTTCCACACGAGTCCAATCTTCTTGCTCCCCTCGGCCGTGGCCGCCTCAACGCGATCATGCCAGGCGCCCACGCGCATTGGATCGGCACTCAGATACGGACGCCCCCATCCGGAAGCATCGTTGACGCCCAGACGCAGCGGCAGGCTCATCAGGCCGCAGTGGTAGTCGGGCTTCGTGTCGAGACGGGTCTCGATCGTGATACCCGGAGGCAACATCCGTTCGAACAGATGCTGCATCGGCCCGGTGTAGCCGAAGATCACACGGCCGCCTTCGCCGCTCGCGCGTTCGGCGAGCAGCGGCAGAAAGCGCACGGACCACAGGCAATCGCCGTTACCCTGCTCGCCATACACGATCAGCGTCTTGCCGGACAGCGGCTCGCCGCGCCAGTCCGGACTGATGGCGGCCAGCGCCGCGCGCGCCGCATTCGAATCGTGCGCAAAGGCAACGCGCGCCTCGTAGTCGAGCCAGCCCTGCGCGTAGCGCCCCGAGCGCACTTCCAGCTCCGACAGGTCGAACAGCGCATGCGCATTGTTCGGCGTCATCTCCAGCACGCGACGCAATAGCGCTTCCGCTTCACCGAACCGGCCTTGCTCCTTGAGCGACAGGGCGAGCTTGTGCAACACGATGTGATTGCCGGGCGCCGCGCGCGCGGCTTCGTGCAGCAGACGCTGCGCTTGGTCGAAATCGTTGCGCTCCTGTACGGCGGCGGCGCGCCAGACCAGCGCGTTCGCGTCATCGGCGTCGCGCGCGAGCAGAAGCGCCGTGGAGGAATCGACAAGCGCCCAGTCGCGCACGATGAAGGCGGTCTGGGCGATGTCATGCAGGAGGTTTGCATCGCAGTTTGCGTCCAGCCGGCACGCGCGCACCAGCGCTTCGATGGCTTCGCGCAATTGCGCCTTGTCGCCGTTTGCGCACTCGATCAGCGCGCGGCCGAGCGCGAGCCAATCGGCCGCGACGGCGTCGGGTGACGCCGTGCGCGCGCGAAGCTGCGCAAGCGGATGGGCGGCTGTGGAATCTGTGGTGTTCATGTTGACCGCCCTGTCTGGCACCGGCGCGCGGCACCGGCAAGCGCGCCGCAATCGCAGTCGGCGTTACGGCGCGCTGGCCGCAATCTTCGGCGTCGCGACGGCGACGTCGCCGCACTGTGCCCGATGCCGCAGCGCATGGTCGATCAGCACCAGTGCGAGCATCGACTCGGCAATCGGCGTCGCGCGAATCCCGACACACGGATCATGGCGACCGAACGTCTCGACGACGGCAGGCTGCCCGTTCTTGTCGATCGAGCGGCGCGGCGTGCGGATGCTCGACGTCGGCTTGATCGCGATGGACACCGTGATGTCCTGTCCCGTCGAAATGCCGCCGAGCACGCCGCCCGCATGATTGCCGACAAAGCCTTCCGGCGTGAGTTCGTCACCGTGCACGGAACCGCGCTGCCGCACGCTCTCGAAGCCCGCGCCGATCTCGACGCCCTTCACGGCATTGATGCCCATCATCGCGTGCGCGATGTCGGCGTCGAGCCGGTCGAACAGCGGCTCGCCAAGGCCGACGGGCACGCCCGACGCCACCACGTTGATGCGCGCGCCGATCGAATCGCCGTCCTTGCGCAGCGCGTCCATATATGCTTCGAGCTGCGGCACGATGTCCGCATTCGGGACGAAAAACGGGTTTTCGCGCACATGCTGCCAGTCGATGAACGGCACGTCGATCTCACCGAGTGCCGCCATGTAGCCGCGAATCTCCGTGCCGAACTTTTCGCGCAGCCATTTCTTCGCGACAGCGCCCGCCGCTACCGTGGGTGCCGTCAGGCGCGCTGACGAACGGCCACCGCCGCGATAGTCGCGAATGCCATATTTCTGCCAGTACGTGTAGTCGGCGTGACCGGGGCGGAAGGTTTCGGCGATATTGCCGTAGTCCTTGCTGCGCTGGTCCGTGTTGCGGATCAGAAGTGCAATGGGCGCACCCGTGGTCTTGCCCTCGAACACGCCCGACAGGATTTCGACCTTGTCTTCTTCCTGACGCTGCGTCACGTGGCGCGACGTGCCAGGCTTGCGGCGGTCGAGTTCGAACTGGATGTCAGCTTCCGAGAGCGACATGCCCGGCGGGCAGCCGTCGATCACACAGCCGATGGCGGGGCCATGCGATTCGCCGAAAGTCGTGACGGTAAAGAGCGTACCGAGGGTATTGCCGGACATGAGCGTCGTCCAAAGAGATGCGGGGAGACCGTTATTATGCCAGTCCGGCCGGGCCGCCGTGACGGGCGCGGCGGCGGCAGAAGTCATAGGACGAAAGCACGCAACGGCTCGGCGCGCGCCGCGCGACGTTACTTGCGCGCGCCGCGCAACTCCGTCACGAGCTGCTGCAGGCGTTCTGCCGACGCATCCGCCGCGGCGACCGGCTCACCGACCGCCAGCGTCAACCGGCTCATCACGCCCTTCTGGAGCGGCCGGGGAAAGCGCGCGTCCATATTGCGCGACCAGAAACTGCCCCACAGCCCGCGCAGCGCCATCGGCAAGACGGGCACCGGCTTGCGCCGCAGAATTTCCGTGACGCCGTGGCGGAACGGATTCATGTCGCCTGTCTTGGTCAGCTTGCCTTCGGGAAAAATGCAGACGAGATCGCCATCGTCGAGCGCCTGTGCGCAAGCGGCATAGGCGCGCTCCAACATGTCGGCGTCTTCGTGAGCGGGCGCAATTGGAATTGTCTTGGCGTGTCTGAAAAGCCAGCCCATCAACGGCGTGCGGAAAATCCGGTGATCCATCACGAAGCGGATCGGCCGCGGGCTTTCGGCCATGATGACGATGGCATCGACATAGCTGACGTGGTTGCACACCAGCACGGCCGCGCCCTCCTCGGGAATGCGCTCGGCGTGCACGAGGCGCATCCGGTAGAACGTGTGCACGAGCAACCATGCGATGAAACGCAGCAAGAACTCCGGCACGAGCGAATAAATGTAGATCGCGACGACCACATTGAGCAGCGCCGTCACGAGGAACAGCCCCGGAATGCCCACGCCCGCCGACGTCAGCGCGACCGCCATGAGCGCCGACACGATCATGAACAGCGAATTCAGGATATTGTTCGCCGCGATGATCCGAGCGCGGTGGCTCGGCTGGCTGCGGCTCTGGATCAGCGCGTAGAGCGGCACGCTGTAGAAGCCGCCGAACATCGCGAGCAGGAACAGGTCGGCGAGCACGCGCCAATGCGCGGGCTCGGCCATGAACTCCGCTACTGTCAGCAGATGTGAAACGGCCGGCAAGGCGTGGCTCGCAAAGAACAGGTCGATCGCGAACACGCTGATGCCGATCGAGCCGAGCGGCACGAGGCCGATCTCGATGCGTTTTTTCGACAGCCGCTCGCACAGTAGCGAGCCCGTGCCGATGCCGATCGAAAATGTGGCGAGCAGCACTGTCACGACGTCCGGGTTCGCGGACAGCACCTCTTTCGCAAACCGGAAAAACGACGACAAAAACGTCGCGCCCACAAACCACAACCAGGAAATACCGAGCAAACTTAAAAAGACCGTCCGGTTTTCTCGGGCGAGTTTCAGATTGCGCCAGGTTTCACTGATTGGATTCCAGTTGATGCGCAGGTCGGGTTGAGAAGGCGTCGACGGCGGCACGAAGCCGGACGCCGCGCGCCCGATCAGCGCGATGGCCACACAGCCAAACGCGAGGAGCGCCGCACCGTGCGCTTCCGAGCCCGCCGCCGCGCCGCCCGCTATCGTGCCGAGCAGAATCGCGACGAACGTCCCCATCTCGACCATGCCGTTGCCGCCGACCAGTTCCGTCTTGTCCAGATGCTGTGGCAGATACGCATACTTGACGGGGCCAAACACCGTCGAATGGACGCCCATCAGGAATGTGCACAGATACAGCAGCGCAGCGTTGTGCAGCCAGAAACCCGCGCCGCCCACCAGCATGACGCCGATCTCGAGCGTTTTCACGAAGCGCGTCAGCATCGCCTTGTCGTACTTGTCGGCGACCTGGCCCGAAGTGGCCGAAAACAGCACGAACGGCAGAATGAAGATCGCGGAAATCAGAAAGGCGGCCGTGTCGGCGTTGACGCCCGAGAAGCGGGCGGCCTGATACGTGACGAGCGACGTGAAGCCGATCTTGAACACGTTGTCGTTCATCGCGCCGAGAAACTGCGTCCAGAAAAACGGCGCGAAACGGCGCTCGCGCAACAGCCGGAACTGCGAGCCGTGTTCGCGCGCGGTGCGTGTGGCGCGCTTGGCGGTGGGCAACGGACGATCGCTCATGGAATGTTCAGCAACGGGCAGATGTCGTCCGCGTTCGCGGACACGTGATGAAAACGACAGGCACAAAAAAAAGCGCGCTGGTCGCGCGCGCTTCAAGACGATTCACTCATGCGACAGCGGCATGCCGGCGGGCTCCACGCCGACGCCGGCCCTGCTCAGCGCGCAGGCTGCTCCTGCTGCGGCTCGTCTTCGGCGGGCCAGTCGCGGATATAGGCCTTCAGCATCCGGTTCTCGAAGCCTTGCTCTTCGACCACCGCCTTCGCGACGTCGTAGAACGAGATCACGCCCATCAGCTTGCGGCTTTCCATGACGGGCAGATAGCGCACGTGATGCTCGAGCATCATGCGGCGCACTTCGTTGACATCCGTCTCGGGCGTGCAGGTGAGCGGATGGTCGTCCATGACCTTGCGGATCGTGCTTCCGCCGACGCTGCCGCCATTGCGGCTCAGCACCATGATGATTTCGCGGAACGTCAGCATGCCGACGAGATCGCCATACTCCATCACGACGAGCGAACCGATATCGTGCTCCGCCATGGTGGTGACGGCTTCGTTGAGCGGCGTGTCGGGCGTGACCGTGAATAGGGTATTGCCCTTGACCTTGAGGATGTCGCTGACTCGCATGATTTGTCTCCTGTCGACGGAACTGGCGCTCCTGCGCCGCGCTTCCGTCCCATGCACCATGGTGAAGAATGAAGCCCTTTAGAGCACAAAAAGACGCACAAAAAGGTATGACTGACTTTCGATCCTAGCGGAAAGGCCCCCAAAAAGGAAGCACGCGCCCGCCACCGGGCTTGCGCCGCCGACGTCGGCCAGAAAAAGTGCGGCAGAAAGCACCCACGGGCCTGCCGGACGTTTCCGACGGGCGCTGCGCGGCCGTGCGGCCCCGCGCGCGGCGCATCGCGGCGAAGCGCAGACTCCGGGCGACAACGGAGTGGATCGCGCGCGGCGCGATGATACGATGCCCCCACCCTCACCTTCGCCGGGCTACCGACGCCCGGCCGTCCACGATGTCCGCCAACCGTTTCGACACGCTTGCGCTGCATGCGGGCGCCGCCCCCGACCCCGCTACGGGCGCGCGCGCCACGCCCATCTATCAGACCACGTCGTTCACGTTCCGCGACTCGGACCACGCCGCCGCGCTCTTTAACATGGAGCGCGCAGGTCACGTCTATTCGCGCATCTCGAACCCGACGGTCGCCGTGTTCGAAGAGCGCGTCGCCGCGCTCGAAAACGGCGCGGGGGCGATCGGCACGGCGAGCGGCCAGGCCGCGCTGCACCTCGCGATCGCCACGCTGATGGGCGCGGGCTCGCATATCGTCGCGTCGGGCGCGCTGTACGGCGGCTCGCACAACCTGCTGAACTACACGCTGCGCCGCTTCGGCATCGAAACGACTTTCGTGAAGCCCGGCGACATCGACGCGTGGCGCGCGGCGTTGCGCCCGAACACGAAGCTGCTGTTCGGCGAGACGCTCGGCAACCCGGGCCTCGACGTGCTCGATATCGCCACGCTCGCGCAGATCGCGCACGAACACCGTGTGCCGCTGCTCGTCGACTCGACCTTCACGACGCCATATCTGCTCAAGCCTTTCGACCACGGGGCCGACTTCGTCTATCACTCCGCGACCAAGTTTCTGGGCGGCCACGGCACGACGATAGGAGGCGTGCTGGTGGACGGCGGCACCTTCGACTTCGAGGCGTCGGGCCGTTTTCCCGAATTCACCGAGCCGTACGAAGGCTTTCACGGCATGGTGTTCGCCGAGGAAAGCACCGTCGCGCCGTTCCTGCTGCGCGCCCGGCGCGAAGGTCTGCGCGACTTCGGCGCATGTCTGCATCCGCAGGCCGCGTGGCAGCTGCTGCAGGGCATCGAAACGCTGCCGCTGCGCATGGAGCGGCACGTCGCGAACACGCGCAAGGTAGTCGAGTTTCTCGCCGCGCACCCCGGTGTCGAATCAGTTGCGTATCCCGAACTGCCGACCCACCCCGACCACGCGCTCGCCCAGCGCCTGCTGCCGCGCGGCGCGGGCGCCGTGTTCAGCTTCAACCTGCGTGGCGACCGCGCGGCGGGCCGCGCGTTCATCGAGGCGCTCGCGCTCTTCTCGCACCTCGCAAACGTCGGCGACGCCCGCTCGCTCGTGATCCATCCCGCATCGACGACGCATTTCCGCATGGAGGCCGCCGCGCTCGCCGCGGCGGGCATCGCTGAAGGCACGATACGTCTTTCGATCGGCCTCGAAGATCCCGACGACCTGATCGACGACCTCAAGCGCGCGTTGAAGGCCGCGCAAAAGCCGGCGGGCGGCGGCGCCAAACAACCCGCGACGCCCACCGACAGCGCGCGCAAGGAGTCCGCATGATCGTCGACGTCAACGGCAAACGGGCCTACGTCTACACGGGCGGCAAGGCATTCGACGCCGCCTTGCCCACCGCTGTTTTCGTGCACGGCGCCGAGCACGATCACAGCGTTTGGGCGCTGCAGACGCGCTACTTCGCGCACCACGGCTTCGGCGTGCTGGCCGTCGATCTGCCCGGCCACCACCGCAGCGACGGCCCCGCGCTGACCAGCATCGGCGCGATGGCCGACTGGCTCGCGGCACTGCTCGACGCGCTGGGTGCGCAGCGCGCGTTCGTCGCTGGCCACAGCATGGGCTCGCTCGTCGCGCTCGATTTCGCGGCCCGCTTCCCGTCGCGCGCGACGCACCTCGCCCTCGTCGCGACGGCTGTGCCAATGGCCGTCTCCGACGCGCTGCTCCAGGCTGCGCGCGAACGCGAGCCCGAAGCGATCGCGATGGTCAACCAGTGGTCGCATTCGACAATCGCCGCAAAGCCGTCCTGCCCCGCGCCGGGGTTCTGGCTGCACGGCATGAACCAGCGGCTGATGGAACGCGTGTCGGCGACGGGCGAGCCACTGCTCTTCCACACGGACTTCAGCGCCTGCAACGGCTACACCGACGGTCTGGCGCGGGCGGCGCAAGTGACATGCCCCGTGAGGCTGATAGTCGGCAGGCGCGACATGATGACGCCGCCGCGCGCAACCAGAGCGCTCGCCGACGCGCTGCGCAACGCGAACGCGCCCGTCGACACGATCACGCTCGACGCGGGCCACGCGCTGATGTCCGAGCAGCCCGATGCGACGCTCGACGCGCTGTATGCATTCGCGGCGGGCCGCGCTCGCGCCCATCCACAGGACTCACGTTAACCGAGCCGGCAAGCGCGCACCATATGCCGAATGGCCAGGTTGCGTGCGCCTGCCTATCGCAGCAGAATGAATCCGATATCTGCGCTGGCAGGCAGGCAATGGAGCCGATCATGAGCCATCAAACCACGCACGACGAGCACTTCGCGAGCTTCGCGCAGTTCTATCCGTACTACCTGAGCGAGCATCGCAATACGGTGTCGCGGCGGCTGCATTTCGTCGGATCGCTGGGTGTGATCGGCTGCGCCGCGATGGCGCTCGCGACGGGTGATTGGCTATGGCTGCCGGCAGCTGTGATATGCGGATACGGTTTCGCGTGGGTCGGCCATTTCTTCTTTGAGAAGAACAAGCCGGCCACCTTCAGGCATCCCATCTACAGCCTCATGGGTGACTGGGTCATGTTCAAGGACATCTGCACGGGGCGCATCTCGCTCTAGCATCGTCGCTGCGGGCTGCGCCGGGCCGCGCGACGTCACGGTCTGCTATCAACGTCTGCTGCCTGCGAAGCAGGACATGCCGCCAGCGTCGTTCGCTACGCGGGTGTTCAGGCCGTGGTTTCAGGCCGGTTTAGGCCGTATGCTGGCGCAGCCCGGCGGCGCCCACGCCCGCCTGATCCTGCTGCGCCGCGTCGCGCGAGGCGGCCCGCGCCGCCAGCAAGGTCGCGAGACTGATGTTGAGTCCGGTGCTGTCGAGCGCGGCAAGCAGCATCGCGCTGTCGACGTGCGTCGAGTCGAGGTTCAGCTGATACGTCAACTCGTCGCGGTCGATCACGAACAGGTTGAACAGCCGCTCCACGGTGATCTGGTTCGGGTTGGCGACCAGCAGGAAACGCGGGCGCAAGCCGTTCTCGTCGAGTTGCACGATCCAGTCGATCGCCTCGAGCCGCTGCAGCAAACGCACGGTCGTGTCCATGTCGCGCCGCAGCGCGCGCGAGAGTTCCGGCACCGTGTAGCCGTGCGTGCCTGCGTCGCGCGCTTCGACAAGGCGTGCGAGCAGTTCGAGCGAATCGAGCAGATCGCTGCCGGGAAAGTCCGGCCGGTGAAAGTGCCCGGCGCGTATGGCGGGCAACGCGGACGCGATCATCGCGCCCGCGAGCGTGATAAACCAGCTCAGGTACATCCACAGCAGGAAGAGCGGCACGACAGCGAACGCGCCATACACGGCCGTGTAGGTCGGAATGCGGCGGATGTAAAAACCGAAGCCGCGCTTGGCGATTTCGAAGGCGATCGCAGCCGCCACGCCACCGACGATGGCGTCGCGCCACTCCACCCTGCAGTTGGGCAGGAACACGTACAGCAGCGTGAACGCCAGCACCGTCAACGGGAGCGCCGCGCCCGTCAGCGCCCATTCGATCAGCGGCGTGATGCGTTGCGCGGCTGTGTACGTCATCGATTGGGTGAACAGATACGACGAGATCGACAGGCTCACGCCGATCAGGATAGGACCGAGCGTCAGGATGGCCCAGTAGGCCAGCACGCGCTGCGCGATGGGCCGCGCCTTGCGCACGCGCCAGATCACGTTGAACGCCGACTCGACCGTCATCATGGTCGCCACGGACGTGACGAACAGCACGATCATCCCGACGGTGGTCAGCCCTTTGGCCTTCGACGCGAACTGGTTCAGATATTTGAAGATCTGGCTGTTGAACTGGTCGGGCATCAGGTGGTCCGCGAGAAACTGCTGCAGCGAAACCTGGAATTGCGCGAAGATCGGAAACGCAGTGAACAGCGCGAACGCGACCGTCGCGAGCGGCACCAGCGACAGCATCGTCGTGAACGTGAGACTGCCCGCCACCTGCGGAATGCGATCCTCGCTGCTGCGCTTCGCGGCGAACTGCGCGAGACGCTTGAGCGCGTCGAGATCGAGACGCAACCTGGACAACAAACCGACTTCCTCCCTTCAGTGCGCTTGCCGGCATCGACATCACGCGATCCGCACGCATCGCCGGCTGTTCGGCGAACTCGCGCGCAACCGTCGCGAAAGCGGACCGCAAGACAACGCGCAAACCCATGTGTGGAACCGCGCGCAGACAAACGTCGCGGACCAACTCGCGGCACGTGCGGCGAACCCACCCCTATAATACCCGTTCACTGCTCCTGCCTATGAAAGACATTCTCGTGCTTTACTACAGCCGGCATGGCGCCACGCGTGAGCTCGCGCTGGCCATCGCGCACGGCATCGACAGCGTTCCCGGCATGCAGGCGCGCGTGCGCACGGTGCCGCCCGTCTCCACGGTCTGCGAAGCCACGCAGCCCGACATCCCGCAAGAAGGTCCGCCTTACGCGGAACTACGCGACCTCGAAGAATGCGCGGGTCTCGCGCTCGGCTCGCCGACCCGCTTCGGCAACATGGCCGCGCCGCTCAAATACTTTCTCGACGGCACCACGCCGCAGTGGCTGTCGGGCGCGCTCGCGGGCAAGCCGGCCTGCGTGTTCACGTCGACGGGCAGCCTGCACGGCGGCCAGGAAACCACCTTGCTGTCGATGATGCTGCCGCTCCTGCATCACGGCATGCTGATTCTCGGCATTCCGTACACAGAAAGCACGCTCACAACCACGCTGACGGGCGGCACGCCTTACGGCGCTTCGCATTTTGCGCGCGCCGACTCCGCGGGCCACGGCATTTCCGCCGATGAGAAAACGCTTGCCGTCGCGCTCGGCGCACGCATCGCGCGCACGGCCGCTTCGATGAGCGAACGGCCGTGACCGTTGCGCGCGAGACGGCCGTCCCGCAGCCTGCCGTGAGCGGCAACCGCGCGGCCGCTGCGGGCGCGCGGCTTGCACTCGTGTTGCTGATCGCGCTGTGCATCGCGTGGGAATGGCAGCTCGCGCCGCTGCGCGCGGGCGGCTCGCTGCTCGTGCTGAAGGCCGTGCCGCTGCTGCTCGCGCTGCCCGGCGTGTGGCGCAAGCAGCTCTACACGTTGCAGTGGGCGTCGATGCTGAGCCTGCTGTATCTGATGGAAGGCATCGTGCGCGGCATGTCGGATCGCGGCCTCGGCGCGCCGCTCGGCTGGTGCGAAGCGCTGCTGGCCAGCGGATTTTTCGTCTGCGCGCTCGTCTACGTGGCGCCGTTCAAGCGCGCGGCGAAGCGACACGCACGCAACGAAGCCCCGTCCGATAGCGCATCGAACAGCAAAGCGGGCAGCAAGCCGAATCGCGGCCCCGCCTGAACACCCCGGCAGCGCGATCACAGCCCGGCCGCGCTGCGCATCGCAACCCGTCTGCATCGCCCCGGCGCCGACCCGCGCCCACGCCAAACACGCTTCATTGCCCTGACCGACCACCATGAACGCCGCTGCAACTTCGTCCTTCATTGCCGCCTGCTCCGACGCCATCGGCGCTACTCACGTCCTGATCGACCCGCGCGACACCGCGCCCTGGCTGACCGACTGGCGCCGCCGCTACACCGGTAGCGCGTGCGCGGTGCTGTTGCCGTCGACGGCCGAAGAAGTTGCCGCTGTCGTGCGGCTCGCGAACCAACATCGTGTCGCGATCGTGCCGCAAGGCGGCAACACGGGGCTCGTTGGCGGCGCGACGCCGGATGCGAGCGGCGCGCAGGCCGTGCTGAGCCTCAAGCGCCTGAACCGCGTGCGCGACGTCGATCCGCACAACAACACGATCACGGTCGAAGCGGGCGTCGTGCTCGCGGACGTGCAGGCACGCGCCGACGCGGCCGGCCGGCTGTTCCCGCTGAGTCTCGCGGCGGAAGGCAGTTGCACGATCGGCGGTAATCTGTCGACGAACGCGGGCGGCACGGGCGTGCTGCGTTACGGCAACACGCGCGAGCTGTGTCTCGGCCTCGAAGTCGTGACGGCGCAAGGCGAACTGTGGGACGGGCTGCGCGGGCTGCGCAAGGACAACACGGGCTACGACCTGCGCGATCTTTTCATCGGCGCGGAAGGCACGCTCGGCATCATCACGGCTGCCGTGATGAAGCTGCACCCGCAGCCGGCCGCGCGCGTCACCGCACTCGCTGCGCTGCCATCGGCGCACGCGGCGCTCGATTTCCTGTCGCACGCGCAACGCCAGGCCGGGCCGCTCTTGACCGGTTTCGAGCTGATGTCGGATTTCTGCCTGCGGCTCGTCGGCCGGCATTTCCCGCAGATGCGCTACCCGTTCGCCGAGCCGCATGCGCAGATCGTGCTGCTCGAACTATCCGATAGCGAGAGCGAAGCCCACGCGCGCGCGTTGTTCGAGAAGCTGATGGAAAGCGCGCTCGAAACGGGTCTCGTAGAAGACGCCGTGGTCGCGGAAAATCTCGCGCAGTCGAAGGCGTTCTGGAATCTTCGCGAGCACATTCCGCTCGCGCAAGCCGAAGAAGGGCTGAACATCAAGCACGATATCGCGGTACCGATTTCACGCATCGGCCACTTCATCGAAGAAACGGATGCCGCCATCGCCAACGCCGTGCCCGGCGCGCGCATGGTCACGTTCGGTCATCTGGGCGACGGCAATCTGCATTACAACGTTCAGGCGCCGGAAGGCGTCGACGCGAAGCAGTTTCTGGCCGATTACGAGCGCGCGATGAATCAGATCGTCTACGACAGCGTGCATCGGCATTGCGGCAGCATCAGCGCGGAACACGGAATCGGTCAGTTGAAGATCGACGAGGCCCAGCACTACAAGTCGGAAGTCGAAGTGCGTCTGATGAAAACCTTGAAAACCGCGTTCGATCCGCTGAATCTGATGAATCCCGGCAAGGTGCTACGCTAGCAGGATCAGAATCGACGAGAGGCGTCCATGAAAATTCGCGTGTTGTCCGATCTGCATCTCGAATGCGACCAACCCGAATTGATTCCGCATGCGGACGCCGATCTCGTCGTGCTGGCGGGGGACATTCACAACCACGCCGAAGGCTTGCGCTGGGCAGCCGAAACATTCGATGGCGAGGTGCCCGTCGTCTACGTGCCGGGCAATCACGAGTATTACGACGGCGAGTTCGGCGCGCTCGAAACAGCGATGCGCGACGCGGCGGCGAGCGTCGACAACGTGTACTTCCTGAACAACGCGGTGCTCGTCGATCCGCGCGGGCAGTGGCGCGTGCTGGGCACGACGCTGTGGACCGACTTCGAACTCTACGGCGCCGACGACGCATCGCGCGCCGTTTCCATCGCGGCGGCCGAACGCGCGATGCTCGATTTTCGCGGGCTGATCCAGGTCACGTGGACGGCGCGGAACGACGCCGAGCCAGACCCAAACGCCGGCGCGGAAATCAGCGCGCCGTCACCGGTAACCGCCCTGCCCGACAACACGCCGCGCAATCTCGCTCCCGCCGACACGATCGCGCTGCACCGGCACGCGCGCGCGTGGCTCGAAGCGGAGCTGAACAAACCGTTCGCGGGCAAGACGATCGTGGTGACTCACCATGCGCCGCACCGGCGCAGTCTCGCCGAGCGTTACGCAGCCGATGTGGTGTCAGCCGGGTTCGTTACTCACCTGCCGTCGCTCGTGCGCGCGCCCGTCGCGCTATGGGTGCACGGCCATACGCATACGGCATTCGATTATGTGGAGCATGGCACGCGCGTCGTCTGCAATCCGCGCGGCTATCTCGACCGGCGTACGCGCGCGCTCGAAAACGCCGCGTTTGCGTGGGACAAGATCGTCGAAATCTGACCCGGCAGACGGCACGCGCAGGCACGGGCGACATCGCTAGCGGTGCAGATGCGGGCTGCCGTCGTGCTCACATCCCGCTTACATCCCGCTGATATCCCGCGATCGCCGCGCCGGCCGCTCGACGCGCACGGGCACGAGACGCGGCTGCGGCCGCAGGCGTCGCAGCAGATCGCGCGACGCGGCAATTCCAATCAGTCCGACCATGACGGCGACGCCGATCATCAACAAATGCGTATCCATGTTGTCCTCTTGTTCGAGATGTGCGTGCCGAAACCGCCGGCCTTGACAACACGTTAGCAAACCCGATGCCGCCCGTCAGTAAGCAAGTGTTGCGGTGCGGCAGCGGGATGTAACAGTCCTTCAAGCCAGTTCTGTCGATATCGCGCCGCGTCGGGCGACTTCAGGTGCGCGCGAACTTGCGCAGGTCGGCGGTATCGGCGGCGAGCGTGGCGGGCAGTTCGTCGCGCAGAAACTCGACCCACGTGCGGATCTTCGCGTCGAGATACTGCCGCGACGGGTACAGCGCGTAGACGCTCATTTCCTGCGAGATGTACTCGGGCAGAATCCACACGAGCGCGCCGCTGCGCAGCCCCGCCATCGCCGAATAGACGGGCATCACGGCGACGCCCATCCCTTCGCGCACGGCCACGGCCATCGCCTCGGCCACGTTGACCTGGAACGTCGACGCGCCCAGATGCAGCGTTTCCTGGCCGTTCGGGCCATCGAAGGTCCATTCGTCGGCGGGCATGATGGGGGTGACCATCTGCAAGCAGGTGTGACCGCGCAGATCGGAGAGCGTCTGCGGCACGCCGTTGCGCTCCAGATATTCGGGCGACGCCACGCAAATGCTGAATGTGCTGCCAAGCCGCTGCGACACGAGCCCCGAATCGGGCAGGCTCTGGGCCAGCACCAGCGCGACGTCGTAGCCTTCGTCGAGCAGGTCGGGCATGCGCTGCGCGAGGGTCAGTTCGACATGGACGTCGGGATAGCGCTGCTGATAGCGGCCCACGGCGGGCACCGCGTAGTGCTGGCCGAAGCTCGTCATCCCGTGCACTTTCAGCTTGCCCGACGGGCGGGCGTGCGCGTCGCTCGCCTCGGCCTCCGCCTGATCGACGTACGCAAGAATCTGCTCGCAGCGCTGCAGATAGCGCTCGCCCGCTTCCGTCAGCGCGATGCGGCGCGTCGTGCGGTTGAGCAGACGCGTGCGCAGGTGCGCTTCGAGATCGGACACGGCGCGCGACGCGTAGGCCGTCGTCGTGTTGAGGTGCTGCGCGGCACCCGTGAAGCTGCCCGCTTCCACGACGCGGACAAATACGCGCATGTTCTGAAGCGTATCCATATTTGACATCCATCCTCTGACACCGGAGGGATTGTTGCACGTTTTGGAAAAACGATTATCTCAGTCTCCGTAAGTATCCGTTACGCCTTTACGGGTTATTCACTGAATAACCGAAAAATATAATGGCACACAAGGTTCTGTAGCCATTTAGGGAGCAAATCGTGCAGTTTCCGGTAAAAAAAGGGATCGCCGCAGCGTCGGTTTTTACGATCTCGTTGATAATCGCCGGCTGTGCAAGCACGGGGCACATTGCTCCCCAGTCCACCCGCACGGACGCCGCCACGCTCGACGTCGGCGCCGCGATCCGCGCGGCCAATGCCGACGCGCAATGGCCCGCCGCCGACTGGTGGCGCGCCTATAACGATCCGCAGTTGAACGCGTGGATCCAGGCGGCGCAGGCGGGCAGCCCGTCGCTCGCGGCCGCGCAGGCGCGCGTGCGCGAGGCGCAGTCGATTGCAGGCGTCGCGAAGTCGGCGCTCGCGCCGCAGGTGAACGGCAACATGCAGATCCAGCGCAAGCAGTGGCCGGACAACGTGTTCTACGGCCCCGGTCCCCTCGCCGGCCAGCAGTCGTGGAACAACACGGCCGAACTCGGGCTGTCGTATCACCTCGATCTGTGGGGCAAGGACAAGAACAACGCTGAGCAAGCCCTCGACCTCGCGCACGCGCGCGCCGCCGATTACCGCGCCGCACAACTCGAACTCGAATCGAACATCGTGCGCGCGTACATCGAAATGTCGCTGAACTATGCGCTGCTCGACATTGCGAAATCGACGCTCGACCAGCAGGCGCAGGTGGCGGCGCTCGCCAACCGACGTCTGAAGGGCGGCATCGGCACACAGCTCGAAGTCGCGCAGGCGGAAGCGCCGCTGCCCGAATACGAACGCCAGATCGACGCGATCGAAGAAGAGATCGCGCTCGGCCGCAACCAGCTGGCCGCGCTCGCGGGCAAAGGCCCAGGCGCAGGCGATGCGATCACGCGTCCGCAACTGGCGCTGACGGCCTTCGCCGGCCTGCCGACGGCGATGCCTGCCGAGCTGATCGGCCATCGTCCCGATATCGTCGCGGCGCGTTGGACCGTGGCCGCGCAGGCGCGCGGCATCGACGTCGCGAAGGCGGACTTCTACCCGAACATCGATCTGCTCGCGTCGGTCGGCGGCTATGCGGCGATGGGGCCGCTGTTCGGCTTCCTGAAGTCGCAGGCGGGCGGCTGGACGGCGGGCCCAGCGATGTCGCTGCCCATCTTCACGGGCGGTCGGCTGCGCTCGCAGCTGGGCGCGGCGTCGGCCGGCTACGACGTGGCCGTCGACGAATACAACCAGTCGATCGTCAACGCGCTGAAGGAGATCGCCGATCAGGTCGTGCGGATGCGCTCGCTCGAGACGCAGCTGAAGGACGCGCAGCGCTCCGTCGCCACGGCGAACAAGAGCTATCAGCTTGCCCGCGAAGGTTACCGGCGCGGCCTCACCGATTACGTCAACGTGCTGATCGCGCAGACGCAGCTGCTGCGCGCGCAGGAAGGCGTCGCGAAGGTGCAGGCGGGGCAGTTGCAGGCTCACGCGACGCTCGTGACGGCGCTGGGCGGCGGCCTCATCGATCCCGCCGACGGTCCTTCGCAGAAGGAACAGTTGCCCGCGCACGGCAAGGGCAAGGGCGCGGGCAATGACAAAGACGGCGGCAAGCCGGCCGCGGCGGCGAAAGCTGCCATGAGCGGCGCGGCGGGCGCAACCGCTGCGCCATGACAAGGAAGCCGCCGATGTCCTCGACCACGCCCCCTTCCCTCACGCGCGCGTCGCCCGGCGCGGTCTATGCCGCGTTCGCGGACTGGGCACGCACCGACGGCCGCACCTGGATCTATCTGTTCAAGGCGCTCGCCGCGTGCTTTCTCGCACTCGGCCTGGCGATGAAGCTCGATCTGCCGCAGCCGCGCACCGCCATGACCACCGTGTTCATCGTGATGCAGCCGCAAAGCGGGATGGTGTTCGCCAAGAGCTTCTACCGGATCTGCGGCACGCTAATCGGCCTCGTCGTGATGCTGGCGCTGCTCGGCGCGTTTGCGCAGCAGCCGGAGCTGTTCATCGTTTCGACGGCGATCTGGGTCGGCATCTGCACGGCGGGCGCCGCGCGCAACCGCAACTTCCGCTCGTACGGCTTTGTGCTGGCGGGCTACACGGCGGCGCTGATCGGCATTCCCGCCTCGCAGCATCCCGACGGCGCGTTCATGTCGGCGCTCACGCGCGTCGCGGAAGTCGTGGTCGGCATTCTGTGCGCGGGCTTCGTCAGCGCGCTGGTATTTCCGCAGCACGCGGGCGAGCAGATGCGCAGCACGGTGCGCGCACGCTTCTCGTCGTTCGTCGACTACCTGGGCGCGGCGCTGTCGGGCAACGTCGACCGGGCGCACATCGAGGCAACCAATGCAAGGTTCGTCGCCGATATCGTCGGCTTCGAGGCCGTGCGCAGCGTCGCCGTGTTCGAAAGCCCGGATTCGCGCATGCGCAACGGCCGGCTGTCGCGGCTGAACAGCGAATTTATGACGGCGTCGACGCGCTTTCACGCGCTGCATCAGCTGATGAACCGTCTGCGCGCATCGGCCGCCGCGTCCGGTGGATCGGGTGCGTCGGGTGCGTCGGGCGCATCCGCCGCCGTCGATGCGCTCGAGCCGTATTTCCGCGAGATCGCGCCGCTTTTGAGCAAATCCGGCGAACCCGTGCTGACGGCGGCCGATGCGTCGCACGCCGCCGCGCAACTCGAAGCGTTCAAGTCCGAACTGCCCAAACGCATGCGCGCAACCCGGGCCGCGCTCGAAACGGACGCGGGCGTGCCGCTGCTCGACTTCGACACGGGTGCCGAAATGCTGGTGCGCTTCGTCGACGATCTGCACGCGTACGCGGCCACCTACGCGTCGCTGGCCGTCGCGACGCACGAGCGCGAGCGCTGGGTCGCGCGCTACGCGCCGAAAACGAACGGCATCGCGGCGGGCGTCGCGGGCCTGCGCGCGGCGATCGTGATGTCGATTCTCGGCGCGTTCTGGATCGCGACGGCCTGGCCGAGCGGCTCGACGTTGACGCTCACTGCGGCCGCCGTCTGCGCGCTCGCGTCGTCGTCGCCGAATCCGACGCGCACCGCGTTCCAGATGGCAGCGGGCACGCTGCTGTCGTCGACGCTCGCGACGGTGCTGACGTTCGGCATCTATCCGCATATCGACGGCTTTGCACTCTTGTGCGCGGCGCTCACGCCGTTTCTCGCGCTCGGCGTGTGGATGACGACGCGCCCGAAGCTCGCGGGCTACGGCGTCGGCTATTGCATCTTCTTCTGCTTTCTGGCCGGCCCGGACAACGTGATCCATTACGACCCGAGCAGCTTCATCAACGACGCGCTCGCGCTGGTGCTGTCGATGCTGGTGGCGTCGATCGCGTTCGCGGTGCTGCTGCCGCCGTCCACGCCGTGGCTGCGCAACCGCCTGCTCGCCGATCTGCGCGCGCAGGTGGTGCTTGCGTGCCGCGGGCGCCTAGGGCGGTTGTGGCGCCTGCGGAAGCTGCGTTCGCGCTTCGAGAGCGGCGCGCGCGACCTGATGTACCAGATCAACGCGCTCGCGCCCGCCGAGCCCGACGTGCAGCGCAACACGATCCGCTGGATGTTCGCGGTGCTGGAAATCGGCAATGCCGTCATCGACCTGCGCAGCGAAGTGGCGGCGCTGCCGCGCGATGCGCGCTATGCGCCGTCGATGCCGTGGCGCGTCAGCGTGCGCGCGACCGGCGATGCCGTCAGTCGTCTGTTCGCGCGCCCACGCGCCGAACGCCTCGACGCAGCGCTCGCCGCGACGGCCGCTTCCATCGCCGCCGTCCAGCAGATGCTTTCCGTATTCATGCCGCCGCGCGAGGAGCGCAGTCAGTTGCAACGCATCCTGAGTCAGTTGCATTTCATCCGCAGCGCGCTGCTCGATCCGCAATCGCCGCTGGCGCAACCCGGCGCCGACGGCGACGCGAGCCGCGACGTTTCGCAAGGAGTTAGCCATGCCGCGTGAGATTGCCGTTCTCGACGCTTATGTGCCCGCCGTCGTGCTGCTGTTTTTCGCGGGCGCCGCGCTCACCTGGGTGCTGGACCGCGTGATCGCCTGGACGGGCCTGTATCGCGCGGTATGGCACCCGTCCCTCTTCCGCGCGAGCCTGCTCGTGTGTGTGTGCGGCGTGCTGGGTCTCGCCGTTTATCGTTGATCAGAGTCGAACCATGACTATCAGAAACATCATTGGGTTTGTCGCGACGGCCGTCATCTTCGTCATCGCGATCTTGATCGGGCACAAGCTGTGGGTGCACTACATGGACGAGCCGTGGACGCGCGACGGCCGCGTGCGCGCCGAAGTCGTGAACATTGCGCCCGACGTGTCGGGCGCCGTGGTCGAGCTGCCCGTGCGCGACAACCAGCTGGTGCACAAGGGCGACCTGCTGATGCAGATCGATCCGTCGCACTATCAGATCGCCGTCGAGCAGGCGCAGGCCGCCGTCGCCGCGCGCAAGGCCGAACTGCAGATGCGCCGCGACGACGCGCAGCGCCGCGCCGACATGGACAGCCTCGTCGTGTCGAAGGAAAACCGCGAGAACGCGACGCACGCGGCATCAGCCGCCGAGGCGCAGTATCAGCAGGCGCTCGCCGCGCTCGACGCCGCGAAGCTCAATCTGGAGCGCACGCGCGTGGTGGCGCCCGTCGACGGTTACGTGACGAACCTGAACGTGTATCGCGGCGACTACGCGATTGCGGGTTCGGCGAAGCTGGCGGTCGTCGACAGCAACTCGTTCTGGGTCTATGGCTACTTCGAGGAAACGAAGCTGCCGCACGTGAAGATCGGCGACAAGGCCGATATCCGCCTGATGAGCGGCGGCACGCTGAAGGGACACGTCGAGAGCATTTCGCGCGGCATCTACGACCGCGACAATCCGCAAAGCCGCGAGCTGCTGGCCGACGTGAATCCCACCTTCAACTGGGTGCGGCTCGCGCAGCGCGTGCCTGTGCGGGTGAAGATCGATTCCGTGCCGGACGGCGTGCTGCTGTCGGCGGGGACGACGTGTACGGTGGTGGTGACGCCGGCGTCGTGATGTCTGCCCGTCTGCGACGCTGCGGGCCGTTCGCCTTGACGGCGAACCCGCTGCACAGCGTCGCGGACCGAAAACGCTACCTCGGCCTCAACCCCGCAGCGAAAACTTCGCCACCGCCGTCTTCAGCGCCTGCGCCTGATCGTCGAGCGCCCGCGCGGCCGCCGTCGCCTGCTCGACGAGGGCGGCATTCTGCTGCGTCCCGGCGTCCATCTGCGACACGGCGAGATTGATTTCTTCGATGCCCGAACTCTGTTCGGCCGATGCAGCGGAAATCTCCCCCATGATGTCCGTCACGCGCTTGACGGCCTTGACGACCTCGTCCATCGTCTGCCCGGCGTCCTGCGCGAGCTGCGAGCCGTTGCTCGCGCGCTCGACGGAGGCGCTGATCAGCGCCTTGATTTCCTTCGCGGCGGCCGCGCTGCGCTGCGCGAGATTGCGCACCTCGCCCGCCACCACCGAGAACCCGCGCCCTTCTTCGCCGGCGCGTGCCGCCTCGACGGCCGCGTTCAGCGCCAGAATGTTCGTCTGGAACGCAATCCCCTCGATCACGCCGATGATGTCGCCAATGCTCTTCGCGCTGTCGTTGATCTCACCCATCGTCGCGACGACCCGGCCCACCACGTCGCCGCCCTTCTCGGCAATCGACGACGCATTGTCGGCAAGCGTGCGCGCCTGCTTGGCGTTGTCGGCGTTCTGACGGACCGTCGACGTCAGCTCTTCCATGCTGCTCGCCGTGCGTTCGAGCGCCATTGCCTGCTCTTCCGTGCGCTGCGACAGGTCGAGATTGCCCATCGAGATCTGTCCGGACGCGGCCGCGATCGCTTCCGCGCTCGACGCGATATGCGCGACCGTCGACGACAGCCCGTCCTGCATGTCGCGCAGCGCCGACAGCATGCTGGCGTTGTCGCGCTTGCCGAGCACGATGTCGTTCGACAGGTCGCCCGCCGCGATGCGGCTCGCAATCTCCTTCGCGTACGCGGGCTCGCCGCCCAGCTGCTTGGCGAGGCGCCGCACCACCCACTCGCTGATCGCGAACGCCAGCACGATCAGTGCGACCGTCATCACGGCCATCATCACGAACGAAGACTGGTAGATGAACGACGACGCGTCGATCGTCGCCTTCGCGGCCGTGCCGCGCTGCGCGACGAGCTCGTCGACGAGCTTCTCGAGCTTGCCCGTCTCGACGAGCAGCGACACGTCCTGCGTGCCGACCTGCCAGTTCATCTGCGACAGATCGAGCGGCTGCGCCTTCACGAGCGTCACGAAATCGCGCAGATGCGCGCTCCACACACCGATCGCGGCGGCGAACTTCTTCTGCTGCGCGGCAGCCTCGGCGGAGTCGGCATATTGCTGCAGCGTGTTGAGTTCCGTCGACAGACCCGTCAGGCCCTTGTCGATATCGGCGCCGAGTTCGTCGCGCTCCTTCGCGGTCGTCGCCGTCAACAGCATCTTCTGCGCGCGGCTCGCGCGTAACAGGTAGCCGCGCGCTTCCTCGGCGGCACGGCTTGCAATGTGACCCTGCTCGTAGATCGAGCGCATCTGCCCGTTCAGGCGGCTGATTTGCGCCAGCGAGAAAACGCCGATCGCGAGCGTGCCCGCGAGCAGCACGGCAAAGGCGAAGCGCAGGGTCGTCTTCACCGACCACGCGCGCTTGCCCGCTGCTGCCCGCCTGACCGAACGCGCCGGCCCCCCGGCCGATTCACCATCCGGTACGAACCCCGCGCCCGTATGGCTGCCCAGCGAAGCTGCTTTCATCTTTCTTGTCCCCACTCTGTCGACGGGCATGGCGCGGTGACGCCTGCGCCCGTTTCATGCGATGTCATTGCGCATCTGGCCGGAAAGGTCGGTTCCGGCAATTCTGCTTTTCTCTTCGGGATAGCGGCATCGGCGGCGGCGTTCTTGAGGCCGTCCATCCGGCGCCGTCCGACAGCATCCCGTCCCGCGCGCGCTACCTCGTGGGCGGCACGCCGCGTCGGATTTATACATGGCCAAAATTCGCCAAGCGGGCTTTGCCGTGCGCAGTGTCGTCGATTTCCCACATTTTGGCCAGTCGAACACGCTGCCTTGGCCGCTCCGATGACGGGTCGACGCGCGCCGCGTCGATGTCCGCAGCGAATCCTTGCGCACAGATAACGGGCACGTCGCGTAAATTCCGTTGAAACGCCATGTCCGGATCGCGACAAAACTTGGCCGGACAATTGGCGCGAGACACACTACACTCTTTCAACAAACGCTAAAAACATCTGCCGCTGTGGGCGTTCCCCGGCCGCCAGCACCGGCATCCGAGTCACCTTTTCCTGACCGACCACATGGAAACCAGCCTCGACAAAGGCGCCCTGGCTGGCGCCGCCGCTTCTCCCGCGGCCGCGGCCCGGCCGCAAGCCAAGACCGTCTATTCGATTCTCGGCGCGATCAGCTTCTCGCACCTGATGAACGACATGATCCAGTCGCTGATCCTGGCGATTTACCCGATGTTGAAGGCGAACTTTTCGCTGTCGTTCGCGCAGATCGGGCTGATCACGCTCACCTACCAGATCACGGCGTCGCTGTTGCAGCCGCTCGTCGGCATCTATACGGACAAGCATCCGAAGCCCTGGTCGCTGCCCGTCGGCATGGGTTTCACGCTGTCGGGACTGCTGCTGATGTCGGTTGCGCCGAGCTTCGGCGTGCTGCTGGTCGCCGCCGCGCTGGTCGGCTGCGGATCGTCGGTGTTTCACCCCGAGTCGTCGCGCGTCGCGCGGATGGCGTCGGGCGGCAAGCATGGGCTGGCGCAGTCGCTGTTCCAGGTGGGCGGCAATGCGGGCTCGTCGCTTGGGCCGCTGCTTGCGGCGCTCATCGTCATTCCGCATGGGCAACGCAGCATCGCGTGGTTTTCGGTGGCAGCGCTAGTCGGCATTCTCGTGCTCACGCACATCAGCCGCTGGTACAAGCAGCATCCCGCGACGAAGAAAGTGCGCACCGGCCAGCCGCACGCGGCGCTGCCGCGCGGCAAGGTGATGTTCGCGATGGGCATTCTGGTGTTGCTGGTGTTCTCGAAGTACTTCTATTTGACGAGCATCAACAGCTACTTCACGTTCTATCTGATCGACAAGTTCCATCTGCCCGTGCAGGCCGCGCAGGTGCATCTGTTCGTGTTCCTTGCAGCCGTCGCGGCGGGCACGCTGATCGGCGGGCCGGTGGGCGACCGGATTGGCCGCAAGTACGTGATCTGGGTGTCGATTCTCGGCGTCGCGCCGTTCACGCTGCTGCTGCCGTACGCGAACCTGTTCTGGACGGGCGTGCTGACGGTGATCATTGGCGTGGTGCTGGCGTCGGCGTTCTCGGCGATTCTCGTGTATGCGCAGGAACTGATTCCGGGCAAGGTCGGCATGGTGGCCGGGTTGTTCTTCGGCTTTGCGTTCGGACTGGGGGGCATTGGTGCCGCCGTGCTCGGGCAACTCGCCGACGCGACCAGCATCGCGTATGTGTACAAGGTGTGCTCGTTCCTGCCCCTGCTCGGCATCCTGACCGTGTTCCTGCCGGATGTGGAGAAGCACGCCACGGCGTGAGAGACGGTTGGTTTTGTGTTGCCCTTTGCGCGGGCAGCCGCGCTGCGCCTTCGCGGCGCGGTCGTTGCCGGTGTGTGTTTGCCCTTTGCGCGGGCATCCGCGATGGCGCCTCGCGGCGCAAGCGTTGCCCCTGTGCGGGGCGGCACCTACTTTTCTTTGCCGCCGCAAAGAAAAGTAGGCAAAAGAAAGCGGGCTCACACCGTCAGTACTTGTTTCTACCCACGGGCCCCCAACG
>NZ_JACFYJ010000104.1:0-26432 GCF_037126505.1 Paraburkholderia bengalensis | reverse complement strand
TTCTCGTCCACACAGAACACTGCCGCATGAGCGGGAGGGTTCAGATAGAGGCCTATCACGTCTGCAGCCTTGGTCTCGAAGTCAGGGTCGTTCGAGACCATGTGCGTATCGAGCCGATGAGGACGCACGCCATGCTTGCGCCAGATCCGCTGTACCGTCGAGGCGCCCACATCACCCAGTGCCGCAGCCAGCTTATAGCTGCTCCAATGCGTCGATCCGTCCAGAGGACGGCGTGTGAGCGTGAGTTTCAACACGCGCGCCTCGAGCTTTTCAGGTGGGTGCACGGGAGCACGTCCAGGATGGCGCGCATACAGGCCGGCCAGCCGCTCGGCCAGGAACCGACTCGACCACCGTTAAATGAAGCGCGAGTCACATCGCAGCTGCTGCATGATCGCCTCGCGTGATTGGCCATCGTCAAGCATCAAAATAAGCCGGGCACGCCGCGCGTCAGCTGCGCGCACTGTCTGGCTGCGAGTTGCTGAGAGCAATTGCTCGCGCTCAAGCGCCGTCAGATTCATCTTTTCCATGCATTTCATTGAATACCACATCAGGTGCCTTTTCAATGACGCAATGGACTAGGGGCATCGGCGGATGTCGTTAAGGCGCTTCGAGATGGTGGTCCAATCGCAGATCCGAAATTGGAATCAGTCCGTCGGTTCGCCGCAGCAATCGCAATCGACCGAACTCAGGTATCCGACAGCGATATCATGGCGGTAAAAGCTGCTGGTTTTGATCATCGTGCCATGGTGGCCATTGCCCTCGCCGCAGCCGCGAAGACATTGGTCAACACAGTTGCTCACATTTCATGCCCCGAAATCGACGCTGGATTCTGCGCCGAATAGCTTGAAGACACGTTTTGAAGGTGGCGTCACGGAATACTGCCGTTTGAAGGTGCACAAGTCTGCTCATGCAGCTTGTCTTTGCAGGGCAAATGGCCACCCCTGCTCAGGCGTGCGACGCGGGCGTCGCACGATATTGCCTTTCACACTCCATCACGGCGAACCGCTCCGGGCTGCGAGCGCTCGCGCACTGCATCATCTGCGCACACGGCATGAACGCCGCACCTGCCGGTCACACGCGAATCTTCGCTCTCCTTGCAAGTAGCTCGAGGGCGTGCTGACCGTCTCTCAGTGGAATACGGATAGCCGTACCGGCGCACGGCAGACGTACCGCCAACTTCTGCTCACGGCGGGCGATGACGCCCGCCGCCGCAGCATGCACACTCCAGTCCCGTCACGATGCACATTTCACGGCGCCGATGTCGACGTACAGGTGATCAATTCTTACGAGTTCGACACGTGCACGGAAGCATTTCGCTTCACCCAGTTGCCGGTATTTCGCATGGAGCAGTCCGGAGAGCATGCGTGGCCGCTTTTAATTGACCTGCCCTATCGCTTTCTTCTTCACAGTGAAGGCGAGATCCTTTGCGACGAGCTCGCGAACGCCTATTGTCCATCCGCAGCCGTTGTCAGTGCAGCCGATAGCACGGCGTTGCGCTCGTCAGAATTGACGCACTCCCACAACAGCCTGTCTCTCCCGAAGCAGCGGGCTCTGGGTCGAGGGTAATGCTTACTGCGTTACGCTGGTGCCGCCGACGACCACGGACAATCCAGCCAAGATCATTTCTCAATACATTCAGAAATGCAATTTCAAGATAGGTTCACGTGCTGAAATCTCAATCGAGCGAGTTTTGGCCGCCCGCTAAAAAAACCATTGCACCTTGGCCCGAGGCCAGCGCCCCATGTTTAGCTAAAAAAATCGATACCTTAGTCTAATTGCCGGTTGTTGCGCGATGTGGCGTAATACAGCCGGAATATCGTTTTAACAGAGAGCAGCCCTCCTGCTTCAACTGCCATCATCTACAGATTATGTAATTACTGATAGTGCCGGACGTCGCTCGTTCGGCTGCCATTACTGATGGCTTTCATGCCGGTCGTGTAACGGCCAGTATCAAGATTCCGAACATAGTGGTGAAGCTAACAAATTCTTTAATTTTGAAAGGTTAATCTCAAATAGCAGGAGATCGCATTTTCATGTAAGCGCAATGAATGTAGATTTCATAAGTATGTCTTAGTTTCACCACAAGCTAAAACAGATAATTTTCAGTAGAAGCCCTCAATGTTGTCGCCAACGATAACGATAAGGCGCAAAGTGATGCGCGTTTGCAGGCGATCAACAGGTATCTGAAACCAGATTTCGTGACACGGACATGAATAAAAACGTTAGCTGTTCGAGTGATGCTGAGATTGTCGAGCGTGCGCTTTTGCAATTGCTTCGCCCAAGCAATGATCTACACGTCGGCCACATCGAGTCATCTTTCAAGAAGAAGTTCAGGTTGAAGAAGATTCTTGCGTCGCCTGAAGCACGTAGAGCCGAATGGATCCCTCCGCCTGCGCGGATTTTCATTCATGAAGTACTTACGCCTCATACCATCAGCGTCTGCTGGAGTGATTCGCAGACGGGACATTACGGCGACCAGATATGGCGCTTGGGTTTTGCTCGCACTAGTGGCTTTTGTGCACTTTCTGGACAGCCAATCAGGGCTGGAGACGACGTCTTCCGGCCACGACGCAATGTGGTTAAGGTTCCGTCGAACTGGAACCGTATGATCCTCGCATCAGTAGTGCCAACGATGCGTGACCTCGCATTGACTTAGCTTTCTGATTCAAAGGCAATCCGTATCCCCGGCCTCGCGGCACTGACACCGAACGTCAGGTTGGGCCTGACTAACTGTAAAACTGAAAGGAAATAGTATGTCCAAGACGATTCTCATCACCGGCACCTCCAACGGCTTCGGCAACGACGTCGCCCGAACGCTGGCTGCGGCAGGTCATCGCGTTTTCGCGACCATGCGCGACATCAATGGCCGTCATCGTGAAGCCGCCCTGGAGCTGCAGTCCCAAGGCATCGAGACGCTTGAACTTGATGTCACCGACGATGCAAGCGTTGACGCCGCCTTCAAGGCACTGTTCGCCAAAACCGGCGGCAAGCTCGATGTCCTGATCAACAATGCCGGCATCGCTGCTGGCGGGATCCAGGAAACCTTCACGCCAGAACAGACCCGTGCGATGTTCGACGTGAACGTGTTCGGCATCCAGCGTGTGACCCGCGCCGCCCTGCCCAGCATGCATCAGGCAAAGGCCGGTCTCATCATCAACATCGGCTCCATTCTCGGCCGCGTGACCCTGCCGTTCTTCGCACTGTATGGTGCCTCCAAGCACGCAGTAGAAGCCGTGACGGAAGGCTACCGCTACGAACTGTCACAGCAAGGCATCGATGTCGTCCTGGTTCAGCCCGGCCCGTATCCGACAAAGCTGTACACGGCAATCCAGAAGCCGGCAGACCCCGCCCGGGCCGACAGCTATGGCGATGTCGCCAAAATGCCGGCAGCCTTCGAAGAATTCCTGGGCGGTCTGTTTGCCTCGGAGAATGCCCCCAACCCGCATGACATCGCAACGGCGATCGTCGACATCATCGCCCAGCCGAGCGGCCAACGCTCCAACCGCGTCGTCGTCGGACTGGACTTCGGTGCCATCGCTGCCAATACCGCCATCGCACCGATTCAGGCCAAGCTCGTCGCAGATATTGGGATGGAACACCTCAACACGTTGAAAGTGAACTGACGCAAAGCGTCCTGCATGCCGAATGACTGCGTCGCTCACAGCCTTGAACGGCTTGTAGGACCTTTAAAATGCATTGACATTGCTGAGTCCCATTAGCAAATGGCCGCTTCGCAAGTTCGAAAATGCAACACTTCAATGAAAAAAGGCGGCGTTGTCGTTGTGCTCAATAGCAAAGGAGTTTTGAGATGAAAAGCATTCAGCTAACGGGATACGGTACGCCCGCTGACGTGGTAAAACTCGTCGACGTACCAGGCGTCGGTGCACCAGCGCCAGACGAAATCATCATCGACGTCGAAGCCGCGCCAGTTGAACCATCGGACCTGTACATGATCGCTGGAATCTACGGGAATCTTCCTCCTTTGCCCCATATTCTTGGCATCCAGGGCGTCGGGCGTGTTTCCGCTGCTGGTAGCAGCGTTAAGCACGTGAAGGAAGGAGATCGTGTGTTGGTGCCGCCTTTCGCACCGTCATGGGTTGAGCGGGTAAAAACAAACGCCACCTGGCTGAGACCATTGCCGCAGGCAGATGTGAATCAGCTTGCCATGCTTGGCATAAATCCCGCAACAGCATATTTGATCTTGACGCAATTTGTCCAGCTTAAACCCGGTGATTGGATCATCCAGAACGCTGCAAACTCGTCGGTAGGCCGTGCCGTTATCGCTATTGCGAAAGCAAAAAATATCAGGACCGTGAACGTAGTGCGGCGAGCCGAAGTCGTCAGCGAAATAGAAGCGCTGGGCGGAGACATCGTACTCGTTGATGGACCCGGCCTTGCTGAACGCGTTTCTTCTGCAACTGGAAACGCGAAAATTGTCCTGGGGCTGGATGGCGTGGGTGATACGGCCACGCAAAACCTGCTCAACGCGGTGACGCTATACGGTACGGTTGTGATCTGGAGCGGAATGAGCGGGCAGCCTTTCACGGCATCGGGGCCTCGCCTTTTGTTTTTCGATCAAACCATCCGGGGTTTTTGGATTTTCAATTACTTCCGAACGCCAGATCCCATAAAAGTTTCGGCTATGTACGAAGAGCTTGTCCCGTTAGTCGCGGCCGGCGAGTTAACGTTCCCCGTGGCGGGCGAATATAGCTTCGAGCAGCACCTGGCTGCCATCTCTGTCGCAGAGAAATACAGCGGAAAAGCAATACTCTGTCCCTAATTGACTTGGGAAGATAATCTACCAATCCGAAAGGCGAACACCATGTCAGAGCCATCTCCGAATTCCACTCGACAGCCGGACGAAACGTTCTGGCGCATAGAAGTTGAAATTCTTCCCGGCAAGCTCGAGGAATTTCGAGCACTCGTTCGTGAGCTCATCGTATCGAGTCGGCAGGAGCCCGGCACGCTGGACTACGACTGGTATTTCAACGCCAACGATACGATCTGCCACACCTACGAACGCTACCGCAACTCAGAAGCCGTGATTGCGCATGCGACTACCTTTGGCGCAACGTTTGCGGAGAGATTTAGTCAGGCCTGTCGGCAGATCGGGCTGGACGTCTACGGATCGCCCAACGAGAAGGCGACAGCAATACTTGATGCCTATAACCCGAGGTATTTTGCGTTGCGCGACGGGTTTCATAACTCAATATAACTTTGGCATAGCGCGCATGGCAGTGCACTGCACTGCCATGTGCGGAGACCAAAGACTGGTGATCCTGTGGCGCCACGTCGATCGTCGGTGTTATCAACCCTGTCTGACGTAGATGCCCAGTGACCTAGGCTTGTTCATTCGCGAGCTTATCAACGGTTGCACATTGCTCAAGCATGCGCTCGATTGACGGCACTGGCAGATTCTGGCCGATGAACACGAAACGTGACTCTCTCGGTTTATCGAGTGCCCAATTTGATCCTAAATCAGCGTTCATCACCATGTGGACACCTTGAATTATCAGCCGACTTTCAAGTCCATCTACAGCGACGATTGCCTTATAGCGCATCATATCTGTCCCATATTGGGCAACCAGTTGATGCAAATGGTCACGAAGCGCAACGCCATCAAATGCATCAAAAGTGCGATACGCGATCGACTTTATGGATTCGTCATGTTCATGAGATTCGGGTTCGAGGAATCCAGGCTCGATTTCTAGAATATCTGAGAGCGAGAAACCCTTGATGTCGACTATCTGAGGTATCTCAGATCTCCTTAGATCCACAGCGGTAATGGGTGCGCGAGCGTTCATCCGTCGCAGTCTCCGTGTAAGTTCGTCTACTCGGATAGTGTCGATCTGATCTGTCTTGCTCACGAGAATACGATCTGCGAAACCCACCTGCTCTTGCGCTTCATGGAACGCATCTAGTTGCTCAGACGCATGAATTGCATCAACTACAGTAACTACGCCGTCAAGGAAGTAGCGCTTTGCGATGTCTTCTTCGATAAAGAACGTCTGCGCTACCGGTGCAGGATCTGCTAGTCCAGTTGTTTCGATGATGACCCGCGTAAAATTCAACTGATTGGTTCGAAGATTTTCGTAGAGCCGGTTCAAGATCCTCACAAGATCTCCACGAACTGTGCAGCAAATGCAGCCATTGTTCACCTCAACAATCTGCTCTTCTTCTTCAGCTATCAGTAACGTGCTATCAACGCTCTCTTTCCCAAATTCGTTTTCGATGACCGCAATCCGCTCTCCGTGCTGCTCTGTGAGGATTCGATTGAGCAACGTGGTCTTTCCGGCCCCGAGAAAGCCGGTAAGCACAGTGACAGGGATGCGAGCATCTGTTTCATGTCTCAATGTATTCATCGTTGACTTCCTGCTGCGTCCATGGATGATGCCGCACCTAACGACGAAACCACCTGGCTCGTAACAAACTGCTTGGCAAAAAGCTGCCCAGAGGACGTTAATTTTTTGGCTACTACGATTTTCTCCAAGGCCGCCAACCATTGATCATAATATCGTGGGAAATCTTGACCGGCCTTCTCCAACTCCTCCGCACGGCGCACTTCAGCCGAAAAAAATTCGACCCATTCCCCCCAGCTGAAGAATCCTGATTTCGAGAGTTGCAAGACAAGCGCAAACGCTCGGGCCTCCCAGGGCTCGTCAAATATCACGTCATCCGCTTCGGTGAACGGGATGCACTTGTAGTGCAGATCGACTGCGTTAAGCATGGCGCTCGTCTCCACAACAATTATGTCAGACCCGCTCAAGATAGGCTTCGAAGAGATCGACCTGCAGTGTATCTCGCTCCGATGCAGAGTCGCCCCACACTTCTCTCGCCGAAAATTTCACGGAGTAGCAATGTAGCTCGTTTTCGCCGAGTCCGTGAGCATTCGAATCGGGGTACACAAAAACGCCATGATCAATTGCAACGACGCCTCGCTTACCTCTGACATATGCTGGCAGGCGCGTATGTGTCGCCGGATTCATATTTCGAACAGCGACAGCATCACCGACTTCAAATTGACCCGATTTTTCATACCCTCGACGAGCAGACATACCTGCGGCGATCACTTTGGGTACGTCAGCGAGCGACAGCGTGCGCAGGTGCATTTTCCCCGGGGCGACCGCGCCGCCTTCGCTGATAATTCCCTTATCTGCCAGTATCCGCTCAAACCCGCTTAGCCAGTGCTCGTAGTAGGATGTACCGAGGTATTCCCCCGGTGGCATCTTCTCTATGGCGTGGCGAAACTCGTCGCCTGTGTACGCCCCGGTGTACAGCAAGCTGGTGAACAAACTGTAAACCCGTCTCTCCCAATCTGCGTGAAATACGGGCTCATCGGCTTCGGGATCGATGGGGCCTAGCCCATGCATCCCACCGATATCATGAATTCCATTCATTTCACGACTCCTGTGCCAGCAGTGTGAGGGCTAAGAGCCAATCCGACACCTATCATGGAGTCTCGCGTGACCAAATCGGCCAACGCTAGCTCATCGAGATGTTCGGTCCCTACCGGTCGTTGCGGTAGCACCAGATAACGTAGCTCAGCGATAGAGTCCCAGACCCGGATTTCTACGTCAGCGGAGAGCGAAACCCCAAATTCCTCGAGCACACTCCGAGGATCGATAACCACTCGAGCCCGGTAAGCGGCCGACTTATACCACGCTGGCGGCAAACCAAGCGTTGGCCATGGGTAACATGAGCAGAGGGTACACACAATCATGTTGTGCACGTGAGGCGTGTTTTCCACAACAACCATATCCTCGCCCTGCAACCCCTTATATCCTAGTTCCGCAATTGCCTCTGTCGCGCGCGACAGCAATCTCGTTTTGAATGCTGGGTCGACCCACGCACGGGCCACAACTTTTGCCCCATTTCGCGGGCCAACCTTGTTCTCATAGTTGTCGATGAGCGCGTCAAGCGCAGCAGGATCAACGATCCCCTTTTCGATCAGCGCAGCTTCTAGCGCCTGAACGCGCAACGCTGGGTCGGAGGCCGCTGGCCCGGAATGAGGCTTTGCCATCTCTGTGCTCCTTGGCGTTAGTTCGCGCTCGGGAAAGTCATCTTCTGAAGCGTGGGCAGCAATTGCTGGACATTATCTTTCGTTACGATCGTCATCGGAAGAACGATCTTTTTCGGTGGAGGATTTCCATTCCAATTGGCAATCAGTGCTTCGACTGATTTTTGTCCCATCATGTACGGTTGCTGCATGCCGGCTGCAACGAGCGTGCCATTCCGAAGCATGTCTACAAATTCGGGCAATCCATCGAAACCTGCCAGTGCTACCTGATCCTCTTTATGTGCAACACGAATGGCACGAGCGGCACCAATAACTGGTTGATCGATCTCGATAATCACCGCGTGCATGTCAGGGTGAGCAGTCATCATGTCTTGCACGAACCGAAATGTCTCATCTGCGGTATAACGCTGCATCTGATTCAGGGCAACCTCCTTTACACCAGCCTCTCGCATGGCTCGCCTGAACCCCTCAGTCCGCCACTGCCCGATCTGCCGCGCAAGCGAAATTGTGCAAATACCATATCCACCACCTGTCCAGCCCTTGGCCTTGAGCTCCTGAGCGAGTTTCTTACCCGTCTCATACGCTCCATTTTCGTTATCCGATACAACAAAAGATACATATTCTCCGGAATTGGTGCCGATATCCGCAATCACAACGGGGACCTTCGCACGGGCTGCCGCAGCCAGCACGCTCGGCGCTGTTGACGAATCGGTGGGGGAAAAGATAATTCCCGCTACTCCTTGAGATATCGCATCCTGCGCATTCTTCAGCTGCGTTGCTGCGTCATTGTGTGAGTCGTAGCTGGTTACTGTTCCCCCTTCGCTCTTGACCGTTTCAGTGATCGCCTTTGACACCGTTCGCCAGAATGGAATATCGAATCCAGGCGCAAGATATGCGATTTTCTTCCCGGCGGCTGCGGTCCCATCGGCAAATGCGAACGGTGGGCACAGAAAACCCATCACAGCCACCAGAGGAATCAATCCAATCTTGCAGCGCCGAGTAAATCGTTTAATCAATGTGTTCATTTTTCTCTTTCCTCAAGGTTATGGTATTTGACGCAAGACAGCATGCTCAGCGTTTCCGGCTCAATCGGGTTGACGCGAATCGTTCTGCAAGTACGGCGATGATAATGATTGCGCCTATGGCACTACCTTGCCAGTACGGCCCAACGTTCAATAGGTTCAGTGCGTTTCGAATCATCACCATGATCAAGACGCCGAGAAATGTTCCAATCATTGAACCTCGTCCACCGAACAAACTAGCACCGCCGATTACCACGGCCGCAATAGCATCTAGCTCCAACCCCGTGCCAGCAACCGGATCGATCGACATGAGACGCGAACTCAGCATGACACCCCCGACAGCAGACAAGGCGCCGGATAGCACGTACGCAAACGTCATGTAATACGACACTTTCAAACCACTCGCGCGTGCCGCTTCTATGTTCGACCCAATGGCATAGATGGTCCTGCCTCCTTTGGTGTAGGAGAGATAGCTCCATGCAACGACAAACAGTGCGACCACGAAGATGAAATTAGCGGGAATTCCGGACATGTCCGCAGACCCAAATACTGCGAAAGATTCCGGCAGCGATGAGATCGAATTCCCGTTGCTAACGATATATGCCAGTGATCGCCCGATCGACATCATTCCTAGCGTCACGATAAAAGGTGCAATTCTTCCAAAGGTCACAAGCAATCCATTGATCAGCCCTAAAAGAGCGCCACAGATTAGTGATCCAAAAATCGCCATCGGAATCGGCAGCCCCGCCGAGGTCATCGCAAGTCCCAGGATTACAGCCGAAATACCAGTCAATGCCCCGACTGAAAGATCAATACCTGCGACAAGAATGACAAACGTCTGGCCGATCGCAACGATGCCCGTTACAACCGACTGATCCATTAAGTTCGCAATATTTCCCAATGAAAGGAAGTGCGAAGACGAAACAGAAAGCACTGCTCCAAGTATCAAGAAAACTGCAAACATCCGGCATTCGACCTGAAAACGATATGCGAACGCTTTCAGTCTACTTATGGGGCGACCTGACATTTGTGATGCATCCACACCTGGGGATAGGGCTTTCATACCAAAGATTCCTCTTCGCGTTGGCGAACCTGCAACTGCTCTCCACAAAACTCGCGCATGCTTGCTTCCAGTCGAGCACGAAGTGCACTCGGAGATTGGTTAAAAGAACCGCGAGCTACTGAACACCCGATGTAACCGAACCCATGCCCATTTTGGTTACAAATCGGAAACGATATCGTCGAAAACATCTCGTCATCAATCTGAAGCTCACTGCGACCCAACTCGCGTAAGGCTTTAGGAATACACGTGTTTTCCACGAGAGGAAATTGATTCGGCTGCACACCGATCATCAGCTTGTCGTCTCCCGTCTTGTCGAAACAAAAAACTGTGTCATGTTCAACTTGGAACCAATAGGCACAACCACCTGCTCCCTGAGCCACATCTGCTAACACCTTGCGAAGGCCTCGTGCAGAGGATCGTGGCGTTGAGAGCATCGTCAGCACCTCTGGATCAAGCAGATCGCTGTCGACTTCCGCAATCGACGAACCATCGCTCATGACGACAATGCGGTCAGCCAGCCCCAGAATTTCCTCAAAATCGGAGGAAACGCAGATAACACCAACGCCTTTCTCCGCGATTTCCCGGATAATTTGATAAATGACATTTCGCGTGCCAATGTCAACGCCTCTTGTCGGTTCATCTAGCAGTAAAACTGACGGGTTTAAAAGCAACCACCTTGCGAAAATCACTTTCTGCTGTTGGCCACCACTGAGCCCCAACATTGGGGCGCCAAGAACGTGACCGGGCATATCCAGCTCTAACAACAGATTTTGAATTGCCTCGGCATGTTTTTTATAATTCCTCCGCATCCCTGGGTCACTGCCCAAATGTGCCAGCAACAGATTTTCGGTGACAGAAAAATCCGGGATAATTCCTTGTCGACGGCGGTCCTCACCGATCATCCCGATCCCGTGGGAGATCGCATTTTCAGGTGACAATGCCGCAAACCTTTTTCCCCGTAACAGCACTTCGCCATCATCTCGTTTTCGGAGCCCGAATAACGTCTCTAATGTCTCTGATCGTCCCGCCCCGACCAGACCAGCCAGCCCCAGGATCTCGCCCGCATACAACGTAAATGAGACATCCTTGACCAACGGCGGCGCCGATAGATTGCGGACGGTTAGCACGCTTTCTCGCGAGATCAGATCCTTCTGCGCAACATGTTTGCGTTCATAGAGATTTTCGATGTCGCGCCCTACCATCATCCTGACGAGACTGTTTGGCGTAAGGTTCGCAGTGAGCACACTGGCTTCGACAGTACGTCCATCTCGCATCACCGTCACTGCATCCGTTATCTCAAAGATTTCTTCCAGACGATGGGATACAAAACCCAAGGCTTTACCACGTTCGCGAAGCAAACGCATGACCGCAAACAGACTTGATACTTCTGTGGGCGATAATGAAGCAGTCGGTTCATCGAAAATAATGAGATCAGAATCTTGCTGTAGCGCCCGACCGATTTCGATAATCTGTCGCTGGGCCATAGAGAGGTCCCCAGCGCGCATTGTCAGCGAGATCTGGGCAGCTTGGCCCAGTTCATCAATGATCTCGGTCGCTCGCGCGCGCATTTGGCGCCACTGAATGCTTCCACGTGTGCCAAAGCGCGGAAGGCAGATGTTCTCGAGCACCGACATGTCTGGCGCGATGCTGGTCTCCTGCATGACCAACGAGACGCCGTGTTGCATTGCGTCTCTTGGCGACGAAAAATCCACGTCCACGCCGCGCATTTGTAAAGTACCTCCACTGCGGCGCACATGACCGCTCAGCACCCGAGAGAGCGTCGACTTTCCTGCACCGTTTACTCCGATAAGAGCGTGCACTTCACCGGCTCGTAAGCTCAAAGTTCCATCCTTTAGCGCCGCGACTGCGCCAAAATTCTTTGTTACATTTCGTGCAACAACCAAGTCCGGCACAGTATCTTGCGTAATATGTCCCATAACAAATCATCCTCTGAAAGTTTTTGGGCCGATAACTTACGCCCGTCGAACCAGGACTTGACGCTGTTTCATTCTGTAACGCCCTGCGCTCACAGCCCAACCTACTGCGAAGACCGCGACAACCAGAAACCCAACCAGATTTAAATTTTCATTGAATCGGTTGATCGCATCCCATGGCCCGCTTGTCAAAGAAAATTTTCGGCTCACAAAGCTCAATGCCTCTCCAAGACCGATTACCATGGCGACGCAAATAGAAAGCGCAGTTATACCTGTGTTGTAAAATGCAACTCCACCCGATCGATCAATTGACCAGCGGTAGGCGTAATTCATCAACACGCCGTCGGTCGAATCCGCCAACGTCATCGCACCGCCGAATAACGCCGGAAAGATGAGAATGTTATTGATAGCGACACCGTCCGCCGCTTGTCCAGCTGACAGACTAAGCAACGCGATCTCTGTTGCCGTGTCGAACCCAAGCCCGAAGACGGCTCCAACGAGCGCCATGTGCCAGCTTTTCTCGACGAGTGTGAAAAATGGGAACAAAGCTCTCATCAGATATCCTGCGGGCTGCAAATTGGCCGGTTCCGCGCAGTCGCCCTCAGCCTTCTCAATGCGCCGGCAGCGGAGACTGTCTTTGAGAAGAGCGACATTGCTCAGCCCAATCAGCAAGAGAAAAGTGAACGATGCGACCGATGCGACATCGCATCCAAACTCTTTTAACTCTGGATGGTTCAATGAAACGCTTCTCGCTCCAAGCGCGATCCCGGTCGCAGCAATTAGCACGACAAGTGAATGGCCCAATGCGAAGAAAAATCCGACACCGATTACGCCTCGTCCCGCACGGATCAGCTTGCGGGTGGCATTATCAATGGCCGCAATGTGGTCGGCATCAAAAGCGTGTCGAAGCCCCAAACCGAAAGCAGTCAGGGCCAGTCCTATCCCGACTGTATTCCCTCGAAATTCCACTGCTGCCCACAACCAGAGCATAACGTTAGCAATAACTAGAATGCTATAAAATCTGGTCGTGCTTTTTCGGTCCACAGACGTAGCCATCTCCTGGGCGAATTTTCGGCCAATCATGCAATGCTCCAGCAAAGTAAAAAAGCCCCTTGCACAGGATCTGTGCAAAGGGCTTCATCGCCATACCCGCCACATGTGTGACGAGCAAGTTGGACCTTCCTCACTTCATGAAGACGACATCTAACATCTAAAAACCACTGTTTCTGCTTCTAGCTTAGGAGATCAAAAATGTGGAAGTCAACCGGTTTTTTGATTTCTTCGCGTCATGGCTGCAGATACTGCTTTTGTATCGCGGCCCCAACTGAATACTTCGGATCGACGAAATTGCCAAGTCGCACTTTGCCTACCTGGCTCAAAATCATGTACGCATCCCATTGATCAAATCCATATTCTGCGGCCATCCAGAGGACTAGCTCCTTGTACGCAATCCGCGTTGCGTCCTCAAGAGGTCGTGCACTGCCAATGGTCATCAGCAGATCCTCCGTTTCAAGCCGTGGCCAGTCAATCATCCACCCTTTAATTAGATCTACATGTATCGTCGTCCGACTTGCAAACTCAACCGCAGTACCACAAAGCTCACCGTCCCCCTGACAGGCGTGCGCGTCTCCGATGAAGAGGCGTGCTCCCGGAGAGCGCACGGGAAGATACGTGATGCTCCCAGGCCCCATATCAGGTACGTCCATGTTCCCGCCGTGATTATCAGGCGTCAGAGAATTGATTGAGTCAATCTCAGGAGAAACACTAAGCGTCCCGATGTGTGGCTTGTAGGGGAGTTGCACCCGCTTGCTCCAGTACACGCCCTCTTCGTCCAGATCAACCTTGCGCGTGATCTCAGGCAGCGGCGCATTCAGTATTGCAGTGTAATCTGTACCCGTGAGTGCGCCAAACCGTGGGATGAGACAGGTAGTGCCGCGCGGATTTTCGCCTCTTGGGCGCATCGATTCGATGTATACGGCGAGCACGTCACCTTTTTCCGCACCGTTCACCATGATCGGGCCGTTTTGAGGGTTCAGAAATGGAACGCGAAGGTGCTCGCTCGGAAGGTCTTTTTCTGTACGCAACTTGCCCTCATAAGCGTCCATTGTGTCAATGATGACCTTGTCACCGGGCGATATCGACATGACCGGGTTTGAGTAAGGTCCAATTGTGTAGTGGAACGTGCCTTGCCGTTCTTCAGAGAGCTCGTGCAGCTTTCCTATCTCTCCGCGTGCGACACCACGTGTGTGCATAATTGAAGTTTTGAGCCAGTTCATCGCGTCTTTTTACTCTATGAAAAGTGATTTGACCTCAATCCTTGCAGCCTGTACAAGATTCACCCTGTATCCGCTCTTGCTGTTTGCCACTCATCGAGTGTGTCACCGCACAAGAGCGAGACGCACAATTCTTCGATGGAGATGCCACGCTCCATGCTGACAGCCTGGAGTCGTTCAAACGCCTGATCCTCATCGATCCTGCTTCGTTTCATAATCAAAAGTAATGCCTTAAAAACGATGCGCCGAGATTTCACCCGATCTTTAAGTTCATTGATCTCCGAGATCGCCACTGACCTCTGTTTGTGAATCTCCTCGGCTTGCAGCAATGCCAGATATGTTCCCCTGGAGCGAACAGGCTTGACCAGAAATGCCGATATCCCTTGTGCCATGCTCCATTGAATGCGCTCCGGGGTCTCAGAACCGATCATTGCAATCAGTGGGATGTTCGGCGCGCCAACTGGCCAGGGAAAAGGATGCTTTCGTTGGGTATCTGTGTCGAAAAAGCAGATTTGCACCACTGGCCAATCGACATCGGAACACCAGGATGAACAGGTGACTGTCATTCCAAGACGTAATAGCTGTGATTCCAGCAGCTGTCTGTCTCGATCGTCTTTGTGCACAATTAACGCACGCCGCCCGCGAAAGACTGGTACCGATTGTGTTTTCATTGAATGGCCCTCAATTGAGGACGCGCCTTCGTAGCTAGAAGCTGTTGCGTCGTCGACCATGCATGAATGTCGCGATTGGGATCAAACCATGTCAAAAAAGGGTCAGGCGGGACAGGATCATCTGAAGTCTGGATAATTTCAAATTGGCCATGAGGAGTCGAGCGCCCCAGCCTCGGCGTGAGGTACGCGTGGTGGTTTTCGCTGTCTACCCATACCGGTCCTTGTGGCGCTTCAAAACGGCACGCTCCCACCGCCTCACGCACCTTCGCTGGGTCATCCGATCCGCACGCTCGAATGGCTCGCGCGAGTAAATGCACTGCCACATACGATGCCTCAGCGTCGGACGTCGTCACTCGTGACTGGCCGAATCGAGCATGAAATGCATCCAGGAAGGCGAGATTGGCGCAGGATGCGATGCTCTGAAAGTAAACGGAAGAACAAATATGTCCGCGTCGCGCCTCAGGTGGCGCCGCTCGCAACTCCAGCTCCGAAATATTGCAACTTGCGATTGACGGATAGGAAACTCCCTTTGCTTTAGATCTCAGCCGCGCTTCGCTATGTGCAGATAGCAAGGCCGCAGTTGTCGCGCCGATCACAGACGAAAAAATGTAGTCCGGCTTGAGGTCCTGAATCTCCTGCATCACTCGCGCAAGATCCGTTGCACCCAGCTCCGTGTAACGTTCGGCAAGAATGCTCCCACCGTTAGCCTCCGTAATTTCGCGCATTACGCGGTTACTTTCCCAAGACCAGACGTAGTTAGAACCTAGCGAATACACGCGTTTGCCATGCCGAGACATCATGTAGGCCGCGAGCGGAACAATATGTTGATTCGGCGCCGCGCCCAGATAAATCACATTGTCGCTATACTCAAATCCCTCGTAGTGAGAGGGGTACCAGAGAAGAGCGTCAGCTCGCTCAAAGGCTGGAATCACCTCTTTTCGACTCGACGAGGTGTAACAGCCAACTACGTGTCGAATCTTTTGACCGTACAAGAGGTCTTGACTCAGCGAGAAATACTTATCGAGCTGGCCACCTGGATTCGCGACGACCGGGTTTAAATAAAAGTCGTACGACGGATCCTCATTGATCTGCTGAATCGCGAGTAAGGAAGCCGAAAGCATCGCCTCGCCGATCTCGCCGTAGTCTCCTGTGCTCGAGCACAATAGCCCCACCGGTATGAGAGTTCGAATTGTCATGTGTCTGTCTGCTTCGATCAATACGCAGAAAAAAAAAGCCCATCACGCCTGAATGGCTGGATGGGCTTTATTGCCTTTCCAACTCTTGTGAGCTGGAACAGTTGATAGAACAGTATCGCGCACACCATGCGCAGGTGTGTTCAGAACATCTGAACCTAGTCTAGGACTTAAATTTGCGCTCTGTCAATGTCTTTTTCGTTCGTTCTGTGAACGTGGATTATGTTAATCATCCTGACGAAACATAGATAAACGGTCGTTGTATTCAGTGTCGAAGACTTCGACCTGACTCACATGCGGCAACGCGACATATCGATGCCAGACGGGCGCGGTGAATAACCGGAGGTCTTCGCTACGGATGCGTCTCCTCGCTTCGCAGACCCGCTGTGAACACAGACTGCAGCCACGCCAATAGCAAAGTTCATTGAGCCCGAGCCGCTGGTCAGGTAGAAGGCACGCTACGATAGCGAATCTTCTTGATCTGGCAAGCGTGCATTGCGCACGTCCCGATTTTCAAGCCGCGACATTTTCCCGTGATCGATATCTAGTTTTATCTGCACAAATTTGCTCGTGCAGTCGGTCTTCGCAGTGCAATCGAACGCCCTGCCGAGGAGAAACGGCGCGAGCACTGCGTCCGTGGGCGCCTTGCGCACTCCGTCTTAGGTGCAATCGTGCCTCGTGGCGAGTCAGCGCTCGCGCACCATGCCTCTTATGGGTCGCATGAGTGCCCCCCTCGGACCACACACTAATACCTGCGTTTCCTTGCTGATGGCTCTGAAGCGGCAATTGCCCGGTTTCGCCCACGCTTTGCCGCGACGCGGTCATTTCGTTCGGGCCAGGCAACCATTGCCAGATCGATGATGTCCTTGAGTTCCGCAAAGGGTGCGCCGTCGTGAGCCTGAATACCCATGCTTTGCACAATTGCGGCATAGAAATGGCTTAAACGGCTTGCTTCGGCCAAATCGTGAAGTTCTCCCTCGGTAACAGCGATTTCTAGCCGCTCACGAATGGCGTTAAGCCAGGCGCAGCGCGCATTCCGGATCGCGGCGGCGACAACAGCTGGCATATCTTCATCGATCGTTGCAAACGTGACCATGCAGCCGATCGGATGCGCCTCGCGATTTGTAAGTTCACCCGCCGTCGCGAGCAAAAGCTCCCGAACTCCTTCACGGGCCGACGGCGCTTCTTGCAGATGCCGCCATAGCGTCCGAGTTAGCTGCATATACAGGTCGACAGCCTCCACGTACAGCTCTTCCTTACTGCCAAAGGCAGCATAGAGGCTCGGCATGCGAATGCCCAGCACATCACCCAGATCCCGTAGTGACGTGGCGTGGAAGCCCTTGCGCCAAAACAGCAACATGGCATCAAGCAGTGCCTGTTCGCGATCGAACTCTCTGGGACGCCCGCGTAGCATGGTCCACCTCCTGACAATGCAATATCTGTAGTGTACGTTAAAAAAATGCTTGACGACGAGCAGTGGCCTGTCTATATTTTTAACGCTCGTTACACAAATGGGTGCAACGCAGGAAAAAAGCCGTGCGAGCCAATCGCGGCACTGACACCGAACGTCAGGTTGGGCCTGACTAACTGTAAAACTGAAAGGAAATAGTATGTCCAAGACGATTCTCATCACCGGCACCTCCAACGGCTTCGGCAACGACGTCGCCCGAACGCTGGCTGCGGCAGGTCATCGCGTTTTCGCGACCATGCGCGACATCAATGGCCGTCATCGTGAAGCCGCCCTGGAGCTGCAGTCCCAAGGCATCGAGACGCTTGAACTTGATGTCACCGACGATGCAAGCGTTGACGCCGCCTTCAAGGCACTGTTCGCCAAAACCGGCGGCAAGCTCGATGTCCTGATCAACAATGCCGGCATCGCTGCTGGCGGGATCCAGGAAACCTTCACGCCAGAACAGACCCGTGCGATGTTCGACGTGAACGTGTTCGGCATCCAGCGTGTGACCCGCGCCGCCCTGCCCAGCATGCATCAGGCAAAGGCCGGTCTCATCATCAACATCGGCTCCATTCTCGGCCGCGTGACCCTGCCGTTCTTCGCACTGTATGGTGCCTCCAAGCACGCAGTAGAAGCCGTGACGGAAGGCTACCGCTACGAACTGTCACAGCAAGGCATCGATGTCGTCCTGGTTCAGCCCGGCCCGTATCCGACAAAGCTGTACACGGCAATCCAGAAGCCGGCAGACCCCGCCCGGGCCGACAGCTATGGCGATGTCGCCAAAATGCCGGCAGCCTTCGAAGAATTCCTGGGCGGTCTGTTTGCCTCGGAGAATGCCCCCAACCCGCATGACATCGCAACGGCGATCGTCGACATCATCGCCCAGCCGAGCGGCCAACGCTCCAACCGCGTCGTCGTCGGACTGGACTTCGGTGCCATCGCTGCCAATACCGCCATCGCACCGATTCAGGCCAAGCTCGTCGCAGATATTGGGATGGAACACCTCAACACGTTGAAGACCCAGTAATTTTTTGGGGTATTACACACCGCCAGGACTGTCGTCGAACGCATCCTGGCGGTGGCCACGAGCATTCGCGAATGTAGACTTCCAGTATGTCTAGCATAATTTGAAGCTACGGTAAGACCTCTTCGCGGTGAACGGCTGTTGCTGGTGATAAAGCAAACGCGAGGCGTTGGCTATTGCTGTGTGCGTTTTGTGCACGCACTCGTGCTTCCTCAAGAGCGAGAGTTGTGCTGGGTGCTGAGAGTCGATGATGTCATACGCGTCAAATAGTGGTGCGCCACGAGCGGCGTTGCAAAAAGGCAGAGGCGCAAGTGATTGCAGGACTAACGCTAATCGTGATCCGATAGATCAAACACAGTGAATCATGCCATGTGTCAAGCGGTAATTTTGCTGTCACATTCGACACAATCGGCAGCGATCTGCGGATTGCGATACGTATGAGGCTCACCTATGTTTAAACGGCATTTCCCCTAAAACCATATTCAAACTGAGTGCATCATGTCGAAGCTGCTCTATATCGAAGCATCCCCGCGAGGCACACTTTCGGGATCTACCCTGCTCGCTAACACGTACCTTGATGAGCTCCGAAAAACAAATCCCGGAATCGAGGTGGATACCCTTCGAGTTTGGGAGGAGGACTTGCCAGAGTTCGATACGAACACGGTTGCCGCAAAGATGAGCGTCATGACCGGCCAAGCACTCGATGCAACTCAGAGGGCAGCATGGGACAAAGTTACGGAGATCGCCAATCGCTTTATCTCGGCAGATCGATATGTGATAGCCTCGCCGATGTGGAATAACGGAATTCCGTATAGGCTAAAGCACTATATTGACATCGTCCATCAGCCGGGCCTGACATGGACTCTTCAGCCAGCCAAAGGGTTCATCGGGTTGCTGAAGAACAAGCACGCTAGTCTTTTCCTGACAGCGGGCGTGTATGGCCCAACCATGCCTTCCCCTGCCTTCGGTGTCGACCACCAAGGTGCATATCTGAAAGGATGGTTGAACCAGGCGGGCGTTGATGCCATCGACGAAGTGCTTCTGCAGCCATCCTTGTTGACACCGGATGCGCTCGCTGCTCTGACGCAAGCGAAAGAACGTGCCGTCGAACTTGCCGTTCGTCACGGAGCACTTTGATCAAGTGGTGTCATTGCCAGTGGTTTCGACTGGCAGATTCAACGTCCGCCAGGGATCCGGGTGGTCATTGCTGACGTGTGACTACGTACGAGCGAGAAGTTGCCTCACTCGCACAGCCAAATGCCCAGAACCCCGGATGACACAAGAATGCCTGCCTGAAGGGTAAGCAGGCATTCTGCTTACTTGACCGGCCACGCTGCCATGGCAGCTTCCGCCATACCTGCCAAATCTTCCTGATTCGCACCGTCATAAGCTTGAACTGCCATGCCCTGTATTACGCCCATGTAGAAGCGGCTCAGGCGTTCTGTATCAGTTCCGTGTGGAAGTTCGCCCGACGCTACCGCGCGCTCAATTCCTGATCTGAGTGCCTTGAGCCCGTCCAGTCGCGCTGCTTTAACGGCATCTGGTGCCGTTCCGATCGGCCCATGACCCATAGTCGCCAGGTTCACCATGCAACCCGACGGGGTATCTTGTCCTTCAGGCAATACCTCCGAAGCCGCTAACAAAACTCTTCGCACACCTTCCTGTACCGTTGGCTCGCCATCAATCCGATCCCAGATCAATTGATGTGCGAGACCGTTGTATCGACGCAAAGCTTCAATGTACAGATCCTCTTTGCTTCCAAATGCAGCATAGAGGCTTGGAGCGCGGATTTCCATGGCTTCGCAAAGATCATTCATTGAGGTAGCGAGGAAACCCTTGCGCCAGAACACCAGCATTGCTGAGTGTAACGCAGCATCTCGGTCGAATTCTCTTGGCCGTCCCTTGTTTGGCATAGCCGTCTCTTTCTGTATCATTCGATACAATAACCCAGCAGCAGCCTAAAATCAATCCTGTCACGCACGGAGCGCTTTGCGCTGCTGCGGGAAGACGCCCCGTCGAGCCAACGCCGGGCGGCGCACTCCGGTGCGCTATCGGCGGCAGTGGCGTGGGCGAAGGATGAACTGGAACCCGTCGTCGCGGAGAATCTGGATTTCGCCGCAAAAAAGAAAGCCATGACGCAGCTCAGCCCAAAAGGCGCAAGGATGCTCTCGGGGCTGCTCTACGTGAAATACCGGCAACTGCCCGAAGCGAAGTGCGTCCGCGCAGGTGTCGAACTGATTTTCGTTGACCCAGCCTATACGTCGACCATCGGTGCGATGAAATACGCATCGCGACGAGGCTGGAGTGTGCATGCTGCTGCAGCGGGCGTTATCGCCCGCCGCGAACAGAAGTTGACTGAGCGTTTGTCACGCACTAATACGATTGTCCGTGTACCGGTGCGGGGCCACCATCACGCCCTCAATCGATTCGCAATGTGACATTCAATCTTGAGGGCGTGACGCTTGCCGAGGCACTGGCTGCGAATGTCGCACTAGCTTCGCGTCTGCACTGGGACGAGCGTCACTGGCGGGCATTTGTGTCGTTCGATCATGCGCCGGCCGGAAGGTGACGCTGGATATGCAGCACCGCGCGGTGGGGCTCGACTTCAACGTTGATCATCTGGCGGTGACCGAGACTGATCCGTTCGGTAACTGTGTAACGGTGGTCCTGCTGAGGGGAACGGTGCGCCAGGCTGCTCCACGCGAATCTCCGTCTTTCCTTGCAAGAAGAACGATAAAGCGAGCGCTCAGAACGATGGTCGAACGACTGTCAAATTGTAACGGCCCATATCTATCCCGGTTATCTGATGCGGCAACAACGCAGTCCGTTTAGCGTCATTGATTGATGTTTTCCTCCGATCAGTGGAATCCGAGTAACGATACCCCATCCTTTCCTGAACCAGCTGTGCTCTCACGTCGCTATCGAGCGCTGGCGGTGTTGATTGCGCAAACGAAGAGAATGCCGAGATTGAAATCGACATTGCAACAAGGAATCGGACGAATTTCACGCTGTTTCTCCAGAAAATGTCTCGTGCGCAATGATTTTTTTGCGGCTCGATGAATGAAGTGTAAAGCCCTGTCGGAGCGGTAACGAGCACAGACAGTGCAATTCATTGTTGTCGGTTTCTGTGTTTGAATAATGATGTGCAAGATTGCTCATGGTCTATGGATCCGCAGCGAGAGCGCTTCTGTTCTCGGGAAGGCATCCTCGACGCGAGGCGAAGTTTTTTCACATCACGCACCAAAATGGTGTGGCACTGGCGCGCCTGCAGGGAAAGCTCGCTAGGCTCGAGCGCAACCCGCATCTGTTTTGCCGCGCGCAAGCCAGTTGTGTCTTTCGCACTCCGGCGTGGCAAGCCTCGCCGGGTGGCGAGCCAACGCTCGCGCACCACACCTCTGTACGCTGCATGAACGCTGCGCCATGTCGCCACACGCGAACCTCCGTCTTTCCTTGCAGGAAGCTCGAGGGCGTGATGGTGGCCTCGCACCGGTACACGGACAACCGTATCGGTGCGTGGCAAACGCTCAGTCAATTTCTGCCCGCGACGGGCGATAACGCCCGCTGCGGCAGCATGCACACTCCAGCGTCGTCGCGATGCGTATTTCACCGCACCGACGGTCGACGTATAGGCAATCAGTTCGACAAAGGTAACGCCACGCGGGCCGCACGGGAAAGCGGCACGCGGCTGTGCAGCGTGACTTCCCGCGACTATCCGGTTACGCTCGTATCAAACGCTGACGAACTGCCGGGGTGCGCGGCTCCGCGCATTTTTCCTCCTGCGTCTGAGGTTCGTCATGAGTGATGCCGCGAACAGAATCGTTCGTCAAATTTTCATTTTCGAGCGCAACATCGTCAGTGAAGGCGATTACGCTGTCCGCAATCCCGCAAAGCACGTTGTTGCCGCTGCCGTACTACGGAACCCGTTTGCAGGACAGCGCGCTACCACAGAGGAAGAGCTCGGGCAACTGGCGGACCTGTCGTTCGACGTGGGATCTGAACTGGCTACGCGTGCACTGGCGCGCTTCGAAAACAGATTGCGCCCCAGTACGTATGGCAAGGCCGTGATTATTGGCCAGGCCGGTAACAGCGAGCATGGTGCCGCCATGATTCACCCACGCCTGGGATTGGCGATGCGAAATGCGCTTGGCGCTGGCCCTGCACTGATTCCTGGCGTCGCAAAAACTGCTGGCGTCGGCGCTTCCATTGATCTCGCGTTTGGCGACGTCAATGATTCGTGGGAGTATGACTCCATGGATGCGATCGAGGTCGCTGTTCCAGGCGCTCCTGCTGCCGATGAAATGGTTCTTTTTGTAGGGTTCGGTACTGCGCGCGCTAACGCACGCGTTCGGGGCGCTACGGCAGAACAGGTTGCCAACGTACTCGCAGCGTCGAAAAGTCGCTGATTACTGGACTGGACGGTGCGCACGTACTTCGTTACCGGACGCGAACTTGAGGCTCTCTTCGGAGGGCCGTATCTGCACGAAATTCTAAGTTTTAGACGCGTAGCGTGCATTGCGCGCGGACGCACGGATCATAAATTCTTCAACGACGCTCCAAGGCGCGCCGAGAGCCGATCAGCCACTTTGCGTATGTCCTTCCCGATTCGCTGCCCCATCTCAACGTCGATCTCAGTGGTGAGAAAACTGACCGCCAGGCCTGCGACCGCCTGTTCGCCAAACGGTTACCTTTTGCTGGTCATAGCTGCAGTGGTGGCCGGCGGTGTCACGGGCATCCTGATTGAGCGCGGAATCCTGAAGCGCTTTTACAGCCATGATCCCGTTGTGTTATTGCTGGTCACCTATGCGCTGTTCCTCATTATCGAAGACGTTATCAAGCTCGTTTGGGGCGTCGATCCCTATTCTGTGTCGGAGCCCTATAGCTTTCTCGGTAATTTCGAACTCGGCGACCTGTCCTACCCTCGCTACAACTTCATCATCCTCGGGGCTGCGGTCATCGCAGGTATGAGTTTGATGCTGTTTCTTTGCTATGCTCGTGCCGGTCGTCTGCTACGCGCTGTTATCCACGATCGCGAAGTAAGTCAAGCGCTCGGCATCAAGGTTAATCGTTATTTCGTTTGGACCTTCGCCGTCGGCGCCGTGCTTGCCGCATTGGGTGGCGCATTTACCGCGCCCACTATTTCAGTCGCTCCCGGGATGAGCGTGGAAATCGTAGTGCTGACATTCGCCGTTGTAGTCATCGGCGGACTTGGTTCGTTACCTGGTGCAGCCTTGGGCGCACTCATCGTTGGCATGGTGCGTGCGATGGCTGTGCACTACTGGCCCCAAGGGCAGTTGTTCTCAATTTATATTGCCATGGCGTTGGTGCTTGCAGTACGCCCGAAAGGCTTGTTCGCACCTCTGGAGGGTCGCAAGATATGAATTCTCGCGTCACTTCTCAGGGATTGCTCCTTACTGTCGCTGGCTTTGCGTGCATTGGTGTCGTCGGTTTTGCGCTACCACAGTGGCAATTTTTGGTCTCGGTCGCCTTGTCGAAAGGCATCGTGGCGCTGGGCGTAGCTCTCCTGCTCCGCACTGGTCTTGCGTCTTTCGGGCAAGCGCTGACTTACGCCGTCGGAGCATACTGTGTCGGTTTCGGGATGAACTTTTACGGTCTTAATGACCTGCTCGCCCTTCTCATCATCGCCACGGTAGTGTCAGGACTTGTCACCTGGGTGCTCGGGTTTCTGCTTGCTCGCTACCGTGACATCTTTTTCGCGATGCTTACCCTTGCTCTGTCCATGATCATGTATGGAACGCTGCTCAACAATGCTGACCTCGGCGGCAGCGACGGTTTCAATGTAAAGGCGCCCACGATTGGATACGGCAACACGCGCTTCCCTATTGCTGGCACCAGCCTCTTTGTCATAGTCCTTATCGCCGCACTGATGTGTGCAGTTGCAGTTGGTCTGTATCTCCGTTCGACACCGGGCCGCCTCGGTCCTGCGATCAAGGATAACGAAATCCGTGTCGAGTACCTAGGGACGTCCGCGCGCTCGAATATTCATCTGGCTTACTCGATCGCAGGTGCACTGGCCGGGCTTGGTGGCGCGCTTTCGGCATTCAATATTGGTCACATTGATCCAGACATGGCTTTCTGGACTACATCTGGTGAGTTTGTGTTTATCGCAGTGCTGTCAGGCACACGATTCGCCTTTGCGCCATTTCTCGGAGCGTTGCTGCTCGAGATTGCACGTGCAGCGGCCTATCGATATGCGCCCAACGCCTGGCAGATCGTGATGGGTATCATCATGCTTTCTATCATCGCATTCCTGCCAGGCGGCTTGTCGAGCTTTCGCTTCGCGCGGCGCAGTCGCTCAACTGGTTCGCATGGCTGCACGCCCAAGCAATCGACGGCCCCCCGCTCAAAGGACATAGCTGTATGAGCAAAAAAACCATCATCCAGGCTATCAACCTGAAGAAGTCCTTCGGCAGCGCTACGCCTGCCCGTGACATCTCTGTAAGCATTGAGGAGCACAGCGTCGTGGGGTTGATCGGTACAAACGGTGCCGGGAAGACGACGTTCGTCAATATGTTAACGGGTTACATCCGCCCTGACAGCGGGGAGATCCTGTACTTCGACAAGAAAATTACTGGTCTTGCGCCTCGCAGCGTCACGAAGCTGGGTATCGCCCGCTCGTTCCAGATACCCCAACTGTTCACGTCGCAAACGACGCGCGAGAATATAGAGATCGCATTGGCAATATCCGGCGTACCAGCGGCACTGGCGAACGAAAGCCTCGCTCGACTGGGCGTGCTGGAGTTCGCAGATGCCTTGTCGGGTACGCTACCCGAGGGGACGCGTAAATTGCTCGACATCGCGCTGGCGATGGTTTGCCAACCAAAGGTGCTGTTGCTCGACGAACCAACGTCAGGGGTTGCGGCCGATGAGAAATTCGACGTGATGAATCGGGTGCTGGACGCGGCGCGAGCTCAAAACGTTACGGTCTTGTTCGTCGAACACGATATGGAAATCGTGCGGCGTTACAGCAATCGCGTGCTGGCCTTCTGCGACGGTACCATTATCGCGGATGGTAGCCCTGAAGCAGTACTCGCCGACCCTGCCGTGCGTGAATTGATCATTGGTGAAACAACGATCGGACGCGAGACTGATCACGCTTGAAATTAACAATCTCAACGTTCGCTTTGGCACCACTGATATCCTGCGAGGCGTGAATCTCTCAGTTATGAAAGGCTCCATTGTCGGGCTGATTGGACGTAATGGCGCAGGCAAAACAACTACTCTGCGCGCCATCATGGGACTCGTGAAACCCACTGCTGGCACACTGGCCTTTGACGGAGTCGACCTGATGCGAGCGGCTGCCCATGAGCGCACTGCGCTCGGCATTGGTTATGCGCCGGAAGATAGGCGTTTGATCCCGGATATGACCGTCGAAGAAAATTTGTGCGTACCGGCCTGGGCGCTCAAAGCAAAAGATATCAATGCACGCCTCGAGAATGTATATCGCGTCATCCCGGAAGCTCGTGATTTCGGACCTCGCCGGGCACTGGAGCTGTCTGGTGGTCAGCAAAAACTGGTCGCAATGGGCCGTGCACTCATGACGGGCACTCGCCTGTTGATGCTCGATGAGCCATTCGAAGGGGTGGCGCCTGCGCTATCAAAACGGATTGCTGAAGTCATCGGCCAGCTACGTGGTGCAGGAAAGAGCATACTACTGTCTGGAGCGTAAGCGTTGCAGCAGCGACGTCTTGACTGGGGATCGTGATTGTCAGGCTGGGCTGCGGAGCTGATCGGCGACGACCCACGGTGTGAGTTCGTCGATGC
>NZ_JACFYJ010000103.1:0-26454 GCF_037126505.1 Paraburkholderia bengalensis | reverse complement strand
CCTGGCGCGGCGCGGGCGTTGCCGGTGTAGGTTTGGCCTTTGCGCGGGCATCCGCGTTGCGCCTGCGCGGCGCGGGCGTTGCCGGTCTGGTTCTTCTTCGCTGGCGTCCGCGTTGCGCCTGCGCGGCGCGGGCGTTGCCCCTGTGCGGGGCGGCACCGACTTTTCTTTGCCGCCGCAAAGAAAAGTAGGCAAAAGAAAGCGGGCTAACACCGCCAGCCCTTGACCTTCACCCACGGGCTCTCAACGTCCCAACACTTCACACGGCAGCGCGCTTGTTCGGGCCCATTGCCAGCATGCTCTCAATGCGCCTCACCCACTTCATTCGTCCGTACAACGGCCAACCACGCTATAACGTCGGCGCCGCCCAGGTTGCAAACTGTGTGCAGGTTGTCTCGGGGAACGGCGCAACGCACGGACTGAAAACCGATCTGTGAGCGATGGTGTCCGGTGGTCCGACGGACGACACAAGTTTGCCGCAGGAGGGCCCGCGCAAGACGCGAAAGTGGGAACCGACGCGGGAGTGTGAAGCGGGTGAGGCGTGTCGACATGCGCTGGCAACTCACGCATGCAGAAACGTGAACGGACGAACGATGAGGCCGTTGAGAGCCCGTGGGTAAAGGTCAAGGGCTGGCGGTGTTAGCCCGCTTTCTTTTGCCTACTTTTCTTTGCCGCTGCAAAGAAAAGTAGGTGCCGCCCCGCACAGGGGCAACGCCCGCGCCGCGCAGGCGCATCGCGGACGCCAGCGAAGAAAGAACCAGACCGGCAACGCCCCGCGCCGCGAGGCGCCATCGCGGATGCCCGCGCAAAGGGCAAACCTACACCGGCAACGCCCGCGCCGCGCAGGCGCAACGCGGATGCCCGTGCAAAGGGCAAACCTACACCGGCAACGCCCGCGCCGCGCAGGTGCATCAAGGACGCCCGAATAGAGGCAAAAACCTCAATTCAATCTCCGCCCACTATCCTCATCAAAAAAATGCAAATGCTGCGCGGGCAACGCGACCGGAAGCGTTTCGCCCGCTTGCGGCCGCCGCCCATGCGGCAACCGAACGGTAACGTCGTGCTTACCCCAGCGCCCATGCGCGAGATTGTCCGCGCCGAGCAACTCGCACGAATCGACGGCAAGCGCGGCTGTCGCCGCACCAGCGTCAGAAGATGGCGTCATGTGCTCAGGCCGGACGCCGAGCACGCACGTGCGCCCCGCGGTGACCTCGCGGCCAATGCACGGCACGCCCGCAAGCGGCAACTTCGGACCTTCGCCCGCGACCTCGAAGAATGCGCCGTCTTCCGTCACCCGGCCGTTCAGCAAATTCATCCCCGGCGAGCCGATGAAACCCGCCACAAAGATCGTCGCCGGGCGCTCATACACCTGCGTCGGCGCGCCGATCTGCTCCGCGTGCCCCTTGTTCATCACGATCACGCGCTGCGCAAGCGTCATCGCCTCGATCTGATCGTGCGTTACGTAAAGGCTCGTCGTCTTGAGACGCCCATGCAGGCGCTGGATTTCGAGCCGCATCTGCACGCGCAGACGCGCATCGAGATTCGATAGCGGCTCGTCGAACAGAAACACGGCCGGCTCGCGCACGATCGCGCGGCCCATCGCGACGCGTTGCCGCTGGCCGCCCGACAGCTCCCGCGGCTTTCTCGACAGCAGCGGTTCGAGTTCGAGAATCTTCGCCGCCGTCATCACGCGCGATTCGATCTTCGACTTCGACAGCCCCGCGATCTTCAGCGCGTAACCCATGTTTTCCGCCACCGTCATGTGCGGATACAGCGCGTAGTTCTGAAACACCATCGCGATGTTGCGATCCTTCGGTTCCAGGTTGTTGACCGCCTTGCCGTCGATCGCGATCTCGCCTTCCGTGATCGCTTCGAGCCCCGCGACCATGCGCAGCAACGTCGACTTGCCGCAACCCGACGGCCCGACCATCACGACAAATTCACCATCCGCGACGTCCGCGTTGATGCCGTGCAGAACGTTCTGCTTGCCGTCGTATGATTTCTTCACGCCTTTTAGCGTCAGTGCAGACATGACTGTTTGTCCCCGGTTTTATTTCTCAGCATCAATGAGGCCGCGCACGAACCAGCGCTGCATCGCCAGCACGACGACGAGGGGCGGCAGCATCGCGAGCAGCGTGGCCGCCATCACGAGATGCCATTCCGTCGCGGTGTCGCCGGACGCGATCATGCTCTTGATGCCGACCACAGCCGTCGTCAGCGACTGCTCGTTCGTGATCAGGATCGGCCACAGGTACTGATTCCAGCCGTAAATGAACGTGATGACGAACAGCGCCGCGAGATTCGTCTTCGACAGCGGCAGCACCACGTCCCAGAAGAAGCGCAGCGCGCCCGCGCCGTCGATGCGCGCCGCTTCCATCAGCTCGTCGGGCAGCGTCAGGAAGAACTGGCGGAACAGGAACGTTGCCGTGGCGGATGCGATCAGCGGCAGCGTGAGACCGGCGTACGTGTTGCTCAGATGCATCGACGACACGACCTGCACGGTCGGAAAAATGCGCACTTCGACGGGCAGCATCAGCGTGATGAAGATCAGCCAGAACGCGACGTTGCGGCCCGGAAAGCGGAAGAACACGATCGCGTACGCCGAGATGATCGACACGGCGATCTTGCCGATTGCGATGACGAGCGCCATCACGAGGCTGTTGACGAGCATCGTCCCGAACGGGCTCGCGGCGTTACCCGTGCCGTGCGTCCAGATGTTCGCGATGTTCTCGAACAGATGCGTGCTGGGCACGAGCGAGAGCGGCACGTTGAACACTTCGTGCTCGTTCATCGTCGCCGCGCAGAACGCGACGTAGACGGGAAACACGACCAGCACCACGCCGGCAATCAGGACGGCGTGGCAAAAGAGATCGAAGCCGCGGCGATTCTCGATCATGAGTATTGAACCCTCCGCTCGATAAAACGGAACTGCACGACGGTCAGTCCGACGACGATCGCCATCAGCACCACCGATTGCGCGCCCGAACTGCCGATGTCGAGGCCCTGGAAGCCTTCGGCGAAGATCTTGTAGATCAGCGTGCGCGTCGATTGCGCGGGGCCGCCGCCCGTCGCGGCGTCGATGATCGGGAAGGTGTCGAAGAACGCGTAGACGAGATTGACGACGAGCAGAAAGAAGGTGGTCGGCGATAGCAGCGGCAGCGCGATGCCGAAGAAGCGGCGCACGGGACCGGCGCCGTCGATCGCGGCGGCCTCGATCAGCGAGCGTGGAATCGCCTGCAGGCCGGCGTAGAAGAACAGGAAGTTGTAGCTGACCTGCTTCCAGACGGAGGCGAGCACGACGAGGAACATCGCCTGTCCCGGATTGAGCGCGTGGTTCCAGACGATGCCCGCCTTGCCGAGCGCGAACGTCACGAGGCCGATGCTCGGGTTGAAAAGGAATGACCACAGCACGGCCGCAATCGCGGGCGCAACCGCATACGGCCAGATCAGCAGCGTCTGGTACGCTTTCGCGCCGCGCGTCACGCGGTCTGCGCAGGCCGCGAAGAGCAGCGAGATCACGAGGCCCGACACGGTGACGAGCGCGCAAAAGATCAACGTCGTTTCGAACGACGCGAGATACAGCGGATCGCCGAATAGCTGTTTGAAATTGCCAAGGCCGACGAATTCACTCGACGTGCCGAACGCGTCCTGGGTCTGGGTCGATTGCCAGAGCGCTTCGCCCGCGGGCAGCAGAAAGAACAGCAGCGTGATCGCCAGTTGCGGCGCGACGAGCAGATAGGGCAGCCAGCTGGTGCCGAAGCGTGAGCGCTTGTCCATCGAAGTCCTTCGCAGCGGTGAACGGGAGCGCGCTCGCGCCTTGCAGCGAAGGCGCTCCCGGAACGCGAATCAACTGCCCGCTTTTTCGAAGCGGCGCAGCAGGTCGTCGCCACGCGACACCGACGAATCGAGGGCTTCCTTCGGCGTCTTCTTGTCGGCCCAGACCTGTTCGAGTTCTTCGTCGATGATCGTGCGGATCTGCGGCATGTTGCCGAGGCGCAGTCCCTTCGTGTACGGCAGAGGCGGCTTGTTCAGCATCTGCTTGATCGCCGTATCGCTGCCGGGGTTCTTTTCGTAGAAGCCTTCTTGCTGCGTCAGCTGATACGCGGCCGTCGTGACGGGCAGATAGCCCGTGTCCTGATGCCACTTCGCGGCGACGGGCGGCGAGCTCAGATACGCGAGGAACTTCGCCACGCCCTTGTAGACGGCCGGGTCCTTGCCCGACAGCACCCACAGGCTCGCCCCGCCGATGATCGCGTTCTGCGGCGCGCCCTTGACGCTCGCGTCGTACGGCATCATGCCCGTGCCGAAGTTGAACTTCGCGTACTTGCGGATCGTCGCGAGCGAACCCGACGAGTTCGTGATGATGCCGCAGTCGCCGCTATAGAACTTCGACACCGGCTCGTCCTTGCGGCCCGCGTAGGTGAACGTGCCTTCCTTGGCCATTTTCTGCAGGAACGTGATGTGCGCGACCTGCAGCGGCTTGTTGAATTCGAGTTGCGCGTCGGCGCCGTCGAAGCCGTTGTTGTCCGTCGCGAACGGCGCGCCGTGCCAGGCGCTGTAGTTCTCGAGCTGAATCCAGCTCTGCCAGCCCGACGAATAACCGCACGACATGCCCGACGCCTTCAGCTTCTGCGCGTCCTGCTCGACTTCGGCCCAGGTCCTGGGCGGCGCGTTCGGATCGAGACCGGCTTTCTTGAACGCGTCCTTGTTGTAGTAGAGGACGGGCGTCGAGCTGTTGAACGGCATCGAGATCAGATGGCCCGTTTTCGAGTCGCTGTAGTAGCTGGCGATGGTCGGCACGAAGGCCTTTTCATCGAGCGTCATGCCTGCCTGCTTGAATACGTCGGAGACGGGGATGACGGCTTTCTTCGCCTGCATCATCGTCGCCGTGCCGACTTCGTAGACCTGCAGGATCGCGGGCGCGTTGCCGCTGCGATAGGCGGCGATGCCCGCCGCGAGCGTCTGGTCGTACGTGCCTTTGAAGACGGGCACGATCTTGTAGTCGCTCTGCGATGCGTTGAAGTCGTTGGCAATCGCGTTCACGCGTTCGCCGAGCGCGGCTTCCATCGCGTGCCAGAACTGGATTTCAGTGGCGGCGTACGCGCCTTGATGGACGCCGAAGGACAGGACAGCTGCAACGGATAGCGATCGGATGAACGGCTTGCAATGCATCGAGAGTCTCCTTTGATCCCATGCAACGAAGTTGCGGTCGGGAAGCGTGGAATTGCGGTCGCGCGATTCTAGTAGTGTTCGATGACAGGAAAGCGTCGGTGATTCTTCTACTTGTCAGGCTTGTGGTCGAATTTTTGGTGGAACGGCAATTTAACATCATAAAAATAGCGGGCGAAAGCGCGATTACCCGAAGCGCCGATCGATGCGCAGGCAACGAAGGCGAAAAAAAAAGCCGCGTCGAAGCGCGGCCTGATGTGATCTGCGAACCCCGCTCGTGGGCGGCGGGGACGCATTAGACAATGGTTCGTCAGACGTTGAACATCCACCCCAGAGTATCGACTCATGGACAAGAGCCGAAACCCTCACGCTACAAGGGGACAGCTAGGTTCGGCCGTGTCCATACCTTGCCACGAAGCATGACACGTCTAGGAGCGAAATGTCCACAGTTAGCGGTCACTGGCTCCAACGGTTAGATGGCGAGTCATGGACATCCGGGCACGCCTTGTCGGGTAAGGATTTTGGGGAGTAGGCGGACGTCCATACACGCAAACCAGTATGATCAATCCTTACGCGATGGTCAGGGAACTTGGGTCCTCCACCACGAATCAGCGGCTGTTAAGGTTGTGACTTCGTCAATTCGCTGGTCGAGCGTTATCGGAGAAATCTAAGCCAGCAGCCTGTCGCACTACGTTCATTGGCCAGCGAAAAGCGGATCGTCTACGCTCGCGGGTAACTTCCTCTGACCACGATGCGATGGAGAGCACACCGCGTGGTCACCACGGCCGAGAGGCAGGAGCTGACGAAGCTGCGCCGCGAAAACCGGCAGCTCAAGTAGATGGAACGAGACATTCTCTCGCAGGCCGCGGCCTGGTTCGCGCGGGAGACGGGAGCCGTGCCACCGAAGGGCGGTACGGATTCATGAGCGCGAACCGGGTGGCGGACGCGACCTTCGTGCCCACCGGTGAGGGCTTTCTGGACGGCGTTGCACCTTCAATGTGATCCGTGCGGTAGAGCGACTGCCGGTAGGCCAGCAGATGAGCTGGCGCAGTTCGGTCCGATACGCACGCAATGTATGCGGCGACCGGTGCGCGCGGTCGCGCAGAAAATTGGCCAGTGCCTGCGCGTCATTGGCGACCCCGAGCGAATTGGTCACTGTCGCGTTGGCAAAACGCCCGGCGCGGGCGAGCCATGCGCGCAACGTTGCGGGATCGCCTGCGCCCGACGTGACAAGTGCAACTGTGTCCACCATCCCGGCGACGTCGTTGCCGTCCGACGCCAGCGGGCCAGTGTGATCATCCGTGTCTGCAACTGCAGTCGCGATGGCTTGTGGCAGGCACCGGAAACGCTGCCGGTGCGCATGCAGCACACGGGCGAGCACGGCCTCGGCGGTGGGTGCGGCGGCTTCGTCTGCGATGAGCAGCCGTCCGTGTGACCAGTACTCGACCGCCGTATCGCGCTCGAGGAGCAGGGCAAATACTGCGGGATGAGCACGTTTCGCGTCGGCCAGCGAAGGTGCGGCGCGCTTGAGGTCGGTCAGCGTCCAACGCCGTGGCCGTGGGAGTCAACGCAATTCCCCATCGACGATCGCCAGCAGATCGTCTCGCAACCGCGCGGCTGTGCGCTCGACCTCCTTATGCGTGAATCTGTCCATGTAGGCGGCCGTCAGCAAGACAAGCGGATGAACGCCCAGTACGCCGGCAAGCTGTTCGATTTTTCCCAGCGTGGGCGACTTCAGACCCCGCTCAACCGTGCTGATATAGGTGCGACTGGATACAAGTCCAAAATCTTCCTGCGTGACACCGGTGATCGCCCTGATCTCCTTTAATGCTTTGCCCAAAGCGGCTTTGGAGCGCATTCAAGTCCTCCATATAAAGGACTCGATGAACTCATTGCGAACACTAAAGAGCTACAATCTATAGTGTTCATTTGATATGATTCGCCGCTCTTTTTAAAGGAACCTCCGAGCCAGTCCTATTGGTCCAGGAAGTACTGCTGCGCGCGCCCCGGATTCTGTTCGGCTGCACCGCCTGTGCGAGCACGCAGCCAACGCCTTGCGTTCGGCGTGATCTCAATTCGTGCCTGCTGACCGTACTGAAATAGCGTCGGTAGGCGAGCTTGTCGTTAAAAGAGTGATCGTATGTTTTTAACTTCTGACCAGAACCGTTTGCCCATGGGAGCCTCGCTGGGCGGGCCCGGCGCAGCGTTATGGGGCATCGTCGAGATGTGGGGCGGTGCGGATGTCCTCATCCTGCAGTTTGCGGCCACGAAGCGGGCGCTGACGCGGGTCGCCATGGTGGACCTGTCCTCGGCCGCTGTGACGCTTGAAAAGCTTACGGCGGACGGGCACATAGTGCGCGGCGCGGCCGTGCTGAGCGCCAAGCCGCAACACGAGTGCGGACAGTGGGCGCTGGAGCCGCTCAGCGAGATACACCTCGGGGCGACGCGAGCGTACGACGACAAGCATCCACTCGTCTCGTTTGTCCGTTGCACGACCATCGAAGGCCGGGAGTTTTCTCTGCCCATCGCTATCGCCCAGAAGCATTCCCGCGGCAAGCTCATTTACGGAACCAAACCCGCGCGCGCCGCGAAGGCTGCCAGTCCACTCGCGACGCGCAACGTCGCAGGTTCGACTTGACGGATGGGCATCCGGATTGCCTCGCAGGTCCACCTGGAAATGCTGGGCCAGAGCTTTGCAGGCTGAAGGCCGATCGAATCGCTCGACACGGGTCTGGTGGCATTAAGGTCTTGATTGACGTGCGGGTAGGGTACTGAACGGAGTCGGTATGGGCAAGACGAAGCGAAAGAAGGCGAAAGCTCCCGATCTTCCACCGTCGGAAACGACGGAGGAACTGACCGCAAGATTGCGCGCGTACGCGGAGCGTACTCGTGAGCAGGCCATGCGCCAACCGACGGTCCCCTTCCCGGAAGATGTGACGGTATTGGCCGGACCTTTGCGGAAAGTACGGAGACGCGGATGATCCGAAGGGCCGGAGCGCGGAAGAAATCGGGCTCACGCGCACATCGCGTTGTCGACGATTCGCCGCAGGCAATCCAGGAGCGTCTTGACAGGTTTGTCGCGCGCACGCGCGGATGGGGGGTACAGGACGCACACACACGGCTGTCCGACGGCATTGTCATCTTGGCCGGACCTACGCGGAAAGCACGCGGTCGATGAAGGTCCGACGTCAGCATTCCGCTTTCCTTTTAGCGGTCATCTTACCGTGGGCTTATCGTTTGGACGAAACGGCGACATGAACCGATCGAAGTATGAGAAAGAAAGTCGATGTGGAGCATCTCGCAGCGACGGCGGCGACCTGACATGAAGATGTGGGTTGCAATCACGGGTTTGTGATTCGAGACGAGAACTACGGACGGGTGGTGTCGTAACGGCAATGCGGGAAGGAAGCAATCCGAAAATGAACTCTGCAGATGAGTCCTCCGCTCAAAGTAATGGGGCGAGTGCGTTCGATGCCGCGCTCGACTTCCGCGAAAGGCTGCTCGCGAACAACTGGCCGGATGAATCAGAACTGCTTGAACTGTTGAAAGATCAGATGGCGCTGATGCGCAATTTGATCTTGCCTTGATGCGTGGTAACCGTGTGTTGCTCGGTGTGTGGTCGGCAACGCGCGGGCGCTTCCTCTATCCGGACTTCCAGTTCAACGATGACGGACAGCTCGTTCCTGAAGTGTCCGTGCTTCTGCGGATACTGCCCGCTGACGCTGACGCTGACGCTGACGATGCAGGATGGAGGCGAGCGTTCTGGCTGTATTCGCCGCACGCGTTGCTTGACGGGCGTGCACCGTCATCGATCTTCGCTCTTGATCCGCTCAAGGTACTGGAGGTGGCAACGGCGGAATTCAATGTATCGTCGGATGAAGGATGGTGACGGGTATCGGCCTGTGTGCCCCGGATCTGCGCGGCGTGGATAGACATAGTCGAGTGAGTGACGAACGCACACTCAACTCAGCGTCTGTCGCATCCTGCTGTTGATCCAATGCGAGTACGATTCGTGAGCGATTTCAGGAACATTGTACGGGTTCACATGCGCACGAAAACCCACCGCGACGTGTTTGATGAGAAGGTAGAAAGGCCCATGTGTCCCATTGATAAAGCGGTAGTCTTTCTCGACTTTGATGGTGTGCTGCATCCCGTTGGGGTCCCCGCGGTAGATGAGGATTTTCGCCTGATCAAAAATCCAGACCTGTTTGTGTGGCGACCAATTCTCGAACGTTTGCTTGCACGGTACCCCACGGTCGGAATCATCGTCAGTTCGGACTGGCGTCGGCTCTTCGATGACGCCACGCTTATCGAGCTACTTGGCCCGTTGGCTGTGCGGTTTGTCGGCGTGGTTGAATGCTACGGATCGTCCCGATCTGAGGAGATACTCGCCGAAGTGAGGCGGAGGGGATTAAAGGAATGGGTGGCGCTGGATGATCACCCTAGTGTCATCGCTGCTCAGGCCAAAGACGATCGTTTCATCGCGTGTGAGCCTGCCATGGGGCTAAGTTCGCTTGACGTACAACAAACTCTCAACCTGAGGCTCGCCTGCCTGTCACTCAATGAGTTTTGATTTTTACGCATTCAGCGCTGGTTGCACAAGCCAGTGGCACCGCATGGGGCTCACGCGCGATCTGGTCGAGTTGCATGCCGTGCTGGCGTGCCGTTGTCAAGGAGATCAATCTCCAGGCAAGATTCGATGGACGCTCCCGCAAATATACGAACTTGATTAACCATTCAAACGCTCTAACGCCAATCCCAGATGATTAAACATGTACCCGAAGATTTTCCCCGAGACGTCACGCCAGCGTCGCTGGCGGGCGCTCACCCGAAGCTCGCCGGGCGGCTTATTGACGGCAAGTTCGTCGTTGGATTGACGGAAGAGGAACGGTTCGAGCGGTGGGATATATGTGAAGATCTCGCACAGCAACTGGTTAGCGTTGCACAAAGAGACGCATCGAAGTATCCAGAGCGTTCTCGCGAGGAGACACTGGAGCGCATTCGGCGTGGAATTGAGGGCAAGCAGTGGACAAGCGTAGTGGAGACGGACTGGCTAATGGCGCGACTGCGGTCTGTGCTGGATTGGTGAAGGGTGATTACTCAAGAGTTACGACGTAAGCGAAATGCCAGGCGGTGGCTAGTGTCCCCGAATTTGTGGCTATCCGTGTCGTTTTGTGGGTGCCGTGGGAATCGCATCTGTCGTGAGGATGCAGCGTATCGCCGCCGTCATCGTCAGCGTGTTTGGCATGCACTAATCCACGCGCTACACCGAACACCCTACTGGAGCGTTCAGGGAGAAGGGCCCGTGAAAGTTCGGCAACGCGTTCGCAGGGCCGCGCGGGCGCACTATGACAACAGATACCGCTCGTCTGCTGCGCTCGCGTGCCAATCGCGCACATCTGAAGCGCTCAGTCACGCAATTGCATCAGACTTATGATCTGTTCGAACCCTGTACGGGCGAAGGGTGGGCCGCAGCACAACCAGTATGGGAAGACAACGGTCGTTGTCCCTCGTGACTGACCATCGCATGCGTTATTGACGATCATCCGCAGCGAGTTGGTTTGGCGCGCTCGCCGTCGACCAAAATCGGCCAACATGCGACGCTGGTGACCCCTGACAATTTGTCACTCGGACGACCGTCTACCTCCGAAGGCAGTCGTCCGTCGGGGGCAGATTGCCAAGGTGAGGTCGGTATGGTCGGCTAACCTGAGTTGAATTGAAAATGGCTTCGGCTGGCCGCCGGATCAGATCGTGACCAGTAATGCGCGGCGCCACCACTGCGCCGACATCGACTGATACAGGCATCGAATTTATCGGGGACGTCGTTTCCGGCCAATCGGGGTGGTGCCGTCTACCACTTTGAGCTCGTCGCATATTCCTGATCCACGTCAGAATCAGTTTTCTACCCCCTATCCTTTATCCGTTGGCACGCCTGTCGATCGCCATTTGGACTGTAATAGCGGCCCAGGCCTTGACTCGTTCTTAGCGAACAAATGCGATGCCGTACGCTCGCAGTAGAGACTAGCCAGCTCAGCTTGAGTCAATGCCGATAGCGCTTCTATTTCCGGCGAATCGGCGAAAAACTCGAGTAGCTTTTCCTTCGGTGTCTTAGAGTACGACTCCATTAGGAAGTCATACAAATCGAGCACCGACTCTGTCTTACGATTTCCGGAGATCTCCCCGAAGAACGTGTCAGGATGACGCTTCCACGCTGCAATCTCTACATCCGATAACGGAACCCTGACAAGCACGGCCTTTCCGTCCGCGGTATTGACGGCACACATGGCGACTGCTTCATTTTCCAAAACCACAGCCGAGGCGAGCACCCCCTCTACCTCACCGCCGTCGTCTCCTGGAATCATGTACCTGTTACCGATGAGCAATCTTGGCTCAAGGTTCTCGAAAGCGATTTCGGGACTTTCACCATCGAATGTCGATGGGATGTCCGAATGTACGCGCATCGACTTTAGCAAGTCGTGCATGTCGACGTGGTCCCGCCGAGAATTGAGCGCGTCCCGTAACGTTAGGAATTCGTGATCGATCTTGAAATCTTCTATGTGGAATCCGTCACCAAGGATGAAGCGCCGCCATTGCGTTGCGTCGAGATGGTACTCGCAAGAGAAGTTTGTAAAGAACACGTACGCCGGAGGCAACCGTTTTGCGAAAGGATCGACAGTCTCAAACCGCCTGAGCAAACTGAACGCGCGTTTTGCAAAAGCCGGTGGAATTTCATCGCTTGCGGAGTCAGGGGAGTTCAAATCAATAAATACAATCCGAGGATGATTTGCAGACTTCTGCAGCGCACGTACAAGCTGTCGGGTAATCCGACCGCTTTCTGCTCGCTTAGCCTCGACGGAAAATTGCTTACCTGTGCGAGTAGATGTTGCCGTGAACTCGCAATGCGACGTGCTTCGATCATCTTCGTCCTCGAATTTCAGAGTAAATCCGGCACGCACGAGGGCAGCTGCGACCTGCACCTCATATCGCGCACCGGCGAAGTTCTCCCTGCTTCGTAGACGCTCGATCAACTTGGTTTGCACCTCAGCGTTATGATCGAGCGCGTAAAGGTCATATGCCAAATGCATGTACGCGGCCACCGCCCCCGTCATGGCTGCACTCGACACTTTCCCCGGTTCTTTGATAGTCAACCGTTGCTGTTCGCAGACCATGTTGTACCAAAGCAAAATGGGATGCCTCTGGTCCAAGGGCTTTTTGAGTTCCGCATTTCCCCAATCGGTGCCAATGGTGCTCCGGATATAGTCCCCCAAGAAATCGTGGAAAGTTTTCCATTTTTCCGAGTACATGACTCGGTTCCTAACAGCAACGAACCGTACGCCGTTCTCCATGCTGGCGGCGATAATCGGTTTCCCTAGTCCTTGCTGCTCCTTCCGCTGATGCTCTTTCGCCGCGTGTTGAGCGTTTAGCGTGGGGATCATTTTCATTAAGGCGGAGATACGTTCCATATGGGCAATGTCGCCATGGCACTTTTTATATTTTTTGCCACTACCGCATGGGCATGTATCGTTGCGTCCAACCTTGGCCACAGTACCTCTCCTAATGCCATCAGATAGCACCTAGAATCGAGCGAGTTCGACGCACGTTCTCGCGAAGCGATCACTACGAGCACGACCGCGCTCATTGCCGCCGTATGTACTGCGGGCAGCGACGTCTTCGGCTTGCATGAGTCCTCGCTCGCTCCCTGATCGCGGTTTCGGGCGCAGTACCTGCTCGGACTTGCAACGAAAGATGGCGCAAAGCTTATCCATTGTAAAGCGCCGTAAGGGGCGTACAGCTCCATCGCTTTGATATTGCGCTCTCTCAACGTATCGCAACGGGTCGGGCTGAGCCGGTACCGGGCCGCCGGGACCGCAGCTTGCCAAGTCCGGCCAACAGCGGTCCCCGACCCAAAGGCGAAGCCGCGACATCTCTCTGTCGGCTTTGTGTGGAAGGCAGTCGCGCGGCTCCACAGGAGTATCATTGCACCGTATATTGGGGGAACGATTGAGCTTTGGGCGCTGATATGACAAAACAACGAGATTTGGACGGGCGACAGGTTCTGTCCGTTATCGGGAATCGATATGTAGTGTTTGGACCGGTGCCGGGCCTTGATCAGCCGGCCATGTTCGATCCGGACAGAGACGCGTCCGTGTTGCCGCGCGTCGCAGATGAGAGCGATTTTGCTCCAGAGCGCCTCATTCAATCGTTGCGCGTCTACGGGATGAAACGTGTCTCGACTCCAGAGTCAGAAAGCTCTGCGGCTGAGGCAGACCTTGTGTTAGCCGACCATGAAGGAGCGCCGATCTTTATCGATGTAAAGGTCAGAGCACACAGTCCAAAGTCGCGCGACTTAAATGCCGGTTACGACCAGGTCCGCTTAGGCCGAGACGAGGGACGAAACGTAGAAGTCTGGCATTTCAATACGGAGCGGCTCAACCTGTTAATTCAGGCATATGACGGCGGCATGCCGGTACATTGTGAACTCCCTCCGGTAGACGTCTGGGAAAAGACGGAGTCTAGCCTTTTCCGACGAGATCAAGTTGTCGCTGAAGTCGCTAGATGGGAGAAAGACGTCAAGCAACTGTATACCGATGTTAGCAGTTGGTATGGCGATATACCGGATGTGAAGTTTGAATTGTCACGCACCGTGACCATGTCCGAAGAGCTAATGCAAAAATTTGCGGTGAGTGACAGAGAGTTACCAATCTTGGACGTTGTTGCGGGCGGCCAGGTGCTGGCCAGCTTCGTTCCACGTGGGTTGTGGCTGATTGGCGCGTGGGGACGAATTGACGTTATCACGCAGACGCAAACGCGGACGCTGATTATGACGCGCGTTGAAAATGGAGGCCTAGAGTGGTGCATCGTGTCACCCGAGAATAGGCGGGAAACCCAGCCACTCACTAGTGAGCTGATGCGACGCTTGCTGGAGGCGGCATGAGTCGGCTTACCGAGACGAAGCGTACCTACGATAAACTAAAGCGTTTGCTTGATAATGAGCTCAGGGCGCGGACGGGTGATGCGAAGGAAATCGCACGTTTTCAAGAAACCCTAGACGTTGCATTTTATCTGCTAGGCTGGGCGCAATTCGAGTCACTCGTTCGACGCGAATCAAAAGAAATCGTGGAAGAGAGGGCACGCACGAAAACTGTTGATCAGTACGCTTGGAATTATCTTTACGATGGGATGAAAGAATATCCCGTGAGGAAACGGCTCGATTTAATTTTCCACACCGAACCAGCGGTTCGGGCTCAACTGGACAAGGACTACACGGTGCGGAACGAGGCAGCACATGATTACAAGCAACTGCCTGCAAATGCACGCGACGTTTCTGCATGGCTGCAAAAACTTGAAGAGCTTGTCGACAAGTTCGACAAGTGATCGCCGGGTAAATAGGGGTGCCTAGCCAGTCGTTAAATCGATGGCCGGAATATTCCGGGACCCGGCCGTCCGAAACATTGGAGTGCGAGCGGCGGCTTAGGGGGGGGCGTGTGTTGCCGTTCGCGCAATGATTTCGTTGAATGCACACCGATTGGCAATTAACGGACAACTACGGTCGTTTGCCCGTATCCGCTGCTGACAGCTCAAATGTCGGCTTGCATCCACCGGTTGAATCCGCCTCCAATCACGCGACATTCGCTGCATCGAGGGTCGCGTCGTCAGAGCTACGTCGCTATAGACCGGGCTAGCAGCAGTGCGCGCACGACGATTGCGATGGCCGCCTGGCGTGGCGGCTTCCAACTTGGGCCGCGGCTGCCGGCGGCTGGCTCCGGGTACGCAAGCGCCTGCAGGTCTTCGAGCCGGGACGATTTGTCCATGATCGGCGGGCATGATGGCGATAGAGATAATCGCCATCGCTGATCTTAAGGCAGGCTGCCAATGAAGCTGGCGCGCTCGTCACCGCACTCGAACGACATCAAATAAAACTGGAGCAGCCTAAACGATTAATACGTCTTCGGAAGCGGGGCTTATCGCCTGAATTGCTACCTCGGTGCCGTTCAACTCCGCGACAGCGTGAAAGTGCACGCCGCTGGCCGGGGACTCAAGGTTGCCATAAAGACCGTTCGCATCACGCTTCATCAGATAATAGTAGTCCGTCTTTTGATACACGTATCGACCCCTCGGAAGTGCCGTCGGCCCATGATTGCCAATGGAGAAAAACGTCTCGGCGGGAGTCTGGCCGATCGATCCGACGCCGAACTCGTAACTGAGTCGTTCTCCGCGCTGGACCGACGCGACCAAGCCAGCATGATCCGTCCTCCCTGCAAACCGAACCACTGTGTAAATTATCGTGTTATTGGTTGCTTTCTCTCGGGCGCCCGTCGACTGCGTCAACAACACCCCGTCCAGACCGCAATCCGTGTTGGCATCGAGCATATCTTGGGCCGCCTTCTCCAAGGCGATGATGTCGGCGCTCGCGTGAACCCGCATCCGCAGCAACCTGAAACAGGTATCCGATCGTGCAACATGCTTCTGCATGTTTTCGGCCGCCTTACGCAACTTGTCCTTGAAATTCAGCTGCTCGTTCGGATGTTCGCCACAGTGAATTAGGACGGCGCTGGACGTCATGGTCTTGGCAAATTCGCGATCTGGCTCATTCACCAGCTTGGCATAGAAAACCGTCAACCGATTCGGGATTAGCACGTAGGCGCCATCGTCGCGCAGACTGCCACGAACAAAGTCTATGCACATGGTGAATTCGTCCGCTGACATGTAGTCATCGCATACCACGTACAACTTGCCATTCTCGCCAAGCTTCTTCAGCTTGCTGACAAATGCCTCCTTCAATCCCTCGGCCAACTTCTGAAACGCTTTCTCGTGGATCGAGATGTCGTGATTCTTCACCGACATCACGTACTTGAAGCTACTCGGAAACCGGACCACCAGATCGACCCCCGGTTCATCCTTTTTTGAAGGATATACTTCCGCTCCGCCATGTCCCCGCGTCGAGCCGCAAACTAGGATCTCGGTGATAAGCCCGTGCGAATCGGCCGGATTCTTCTTCAATCGCCGCGCCGTAGACTCCAGCCATTTCGCGTGCTTTGGCTGAAGGTTCCGAATCGCCTTGCCGAGGGCGTACAGTTCATTCGTAGCCAAGATGTCACGCCTAGCCCACAACGTTTGCAGGCGATGCCCCTTGTCCTTTCGAAGCCACGCCCCTTCGAATAAGTCTTCGACGGCCTGAAAGCATGCATCAGCAAAAGCACCCGCGTGCTCCCCAAGATGCGCCGTGGTTCTGTTGAATTTGCTCGGCGTTACCACGTTTCCCCCGTTTAGATGTTGTTTATGTGCCGCGACATTCTATCTGTCGCTGGACTAACCCTCGCGTAAGAGAGATGGCGGGCAAGCGGAAGCTGCATCCGTGGCATAACGATGCTTCTTGCGATGTTCGAATACCTGGGACATGCCCGGGCATCGTATACTTCCACGCACTAACAGGTCGAAGTCACCAAATGCATGTACCTATGTGCTTGCATTAAATGGAAATTGGCGCATGTCGACGAGGAAATCATACTGATGGCTACAACGGAAAAGGCACCAAAAAAAAGTACTTCCCCGATTTAGATTTCCATGCTACGCAAATTTACGCAAACACCTTGGGGAGTATGACGCACTGGTCGAATTGAACGAGCTAGCTGTCCGCAGTCTGATGTCGCGCTTAAAGTCGGATCCCCGAAACCTGCTTCAAGTGGAGTCGAGCAAGCATCAGATCCGGGTTGATCACAGCATCGCACTTACCGACGGAGAGTTCGCCGCGCGCCGGGCGCAGTTCTATGTACTCTCCGTGTACCAACAGGCCGAACTGTTTTTCGCGGACCTCGTTGACGACTTGCCGCAAGGTTTAATCTGGAAATCGGCATCAGGAAAAGCCGCGCGCGGCAAAGAAGAACCTCAACTGGACTGGATCGTGAGAACGATCAAAATTGAGAAACCCGATGAGTTAGATAAAGAGCGCGACGCTGAGTTTTTTGATGATGTGTGTATATTTAGTTATTTCCGACTAGTTCGCAACGCGTTCATGCACGAGGGCAAGGAAACGCGCGCTCTTGGCGCGGCGCGCGATGCGCTCGTAAAACTCCATCGACAACGATCCGAGGAATTGGGGGCGGCGAAAGGAAATGCGCGCGAGAGGGATTTTATCGTCCCTAACGCATACAGTGAACTGCAGTTCTCCGACTTCATTCTTTTCACTCGGGTTGTCAAGTCTATCGCACGGCGCTTGTGTCGTGCGTTGAAGCCGGAATTGGATTCCTTATTGGAACATCGCTACTCATATGACAACCATTATGGCTTACGGAAGTACTTGAACAGGGAGGACCGTTTTGAGTCGGCGTGCAGGACTAGACTCTCGATTGACTACAACTTGACGGAAGCGGAGATTTCCTATTCAATACCGAAGCTCAAGAAGTTGGTTGCAGCGAAACGACCGTAAGCACTTCGGTTAGTGCACCGTCCTCCTAAATCCGTCGTGCGGTGGATTTAGGAAGGCGGAGGAGAGGTTCGAAACCTCTACGGTCGACCAAGAAACGACACAGGCTTCGTGCAGCGGCGAGTAGATCTAGCTATGGCACGCCTGATGCGATGCCAACATTTTAATGTTAAGCCTATGTCTGGTGAGACCCGTCTGCAAGTGTGCCGGTGACGGTTCTCCCGTGGCGAGCGAGACCACTGAGATGCCGTAAGGAGGGACGCGAGAGCGTCCCTTTTTGTTTATAAGCATGTTGGGTGTCGACTCGACAAAGCATCGCACCTGGTAGCTCTGCAAGGCCGCACTGCGCATAGTCAATAAGGGCTGGTCGCAGGCAGGGCGCAGGTACCGGCTTGCTCGCGGGCTGTTGGCATGTGGCGAGTCGAAAATACGCCCGATGTCCGCAGCGCCTTTGTAAGCGGACGCTGCAGTTCCAGCAACGCAAATGTCGGCTCAGGGTGTGTTGCCGTTCGCGCAATGATTTCGTTGATTTAACACCGATTGGGAATTAACGGATGCGGCCGTGTGAAAACGCGAAGTGGGCGCCGTGCATCCCGACTCGGAAACCGTCCGTTAAGTGTTTCGTGCGTCCGCAGGTATGCGGCTGGAATGGTCAGTGCATGTCGTGCTGACCTGTCCCAACTGTAATACGAACGGACCATTGGCAACGTCGACCGTGGCGTTGCCTGACACCGGTCTCTGCGTTCTAGCGCTACACGCCAATACCATGCGGATGACGGCGATGGTCCGTTTGTCTTACGTCTCAAACTGCTACCTTGACGGGTCGTGTGGACGTGTTCCACCCGAACCGGCCTTACTGTCCTATCCTTGATGGCGCCCGTTCGGGCGTTCGGGCACCACATGAATGTCTGTGCCATAGGAGGGCAATCCGAGGTTCTTGTCATTGCCGCGGATCGTGAAAATCATGTACGGCCCTGGCGGCATGATGTTGTTGTTGGGCGGCATCCGGACCATAAGAGCATCGCCCGCCCTACGCTCGAAGTAGAGAGACAGGTAGCGCTGGTCGGGATTGAAAGCATGTGTGCAAGATCCGCAACGCATTAACACGACCCTGGTGATTTCATCCTGGAAGGTCGTGCGAATCTGGATCTCGTCGCCGGGGTAAGCGAGGCTTGGCGCATCGACGACAAATGGTCGTCCGGGATTACCGTAGTACCACGGCGAATAAATGTCGATATCGAGATTTCGTGCCGCCATCCCAGGGCTCGCGTCCTTGTCCGAACCGGCGACCCACACGCGACCATCTGGCATGAGGAGTGCAACCGTATGGTAGTTTCGCGGGGTGGGGGCAGGGTCTTTTAGCCACTCCCACGTCCGCGTGAACGGGTTGTAGATCTCAGGATCCAGCACCGCGCGGGCGTCAAGTTGCGTTGGGCCTAGTCTTGGGTCGTCAACGGTGTCCTCACTGACATCAATTCCTCCGGTTACAAACACCTCGCCTGTCGGTAAGAGTGTCGCCACCGAATGTCGGCGGATGGGACTCGGGTTCCGGTCGTTTTTTGGCTCTGCGGACGGGACCCATTGCCAGCCACCGCCACCCTTCGGCGGGTTGGTTGGCCATCCCTGCAAGTCCAATACCCATGAGGTGTTGGCGCCGCACACCAGAATCTTAGGCACCCACGCATTCGCTGCGACGTCATCGTGCAGGAGTGGGAGCATCACGGATGGCTTGGTGTAAATGTCATATTCGTTTGTCGGCGCCGTGGGAAATTTGCAAACGGCCGCAAACGTCCCGCCGTTTGGCCCAACGTCAGGTTTGAAAACCCACGTTGTTTCGCGAACCCGATTTGAGCAAAGGATGTCTCCGGTCGGAAGCAGATGTACGCGCGGATAGAAAGGAAGAGCGTTTCGGTCATAGTCACCCGGTGCCTGCTCCGATGTATAGGGCGCTAATCGCCTCCAGGCCCCGATCGGGCCAGCCTTTAAGGAAAAGATCTCGGGAACATTGTTACTGTGGGCCGCATCACTCGAACCAGGGTGACCGGAGAACGCGATAACGTCACCCGAGGCGAGTGTCATCAACGTTGGATACCAACGACCACCCGTCTTTGCCGGGTCAGGTTTAGGCTGCTGTTGCGGGGTTGCCAGCGGACCGGGATTCATCGATGCAGCTTTTGACCAGCCAAACTGTCCGTACGGTGCTACAAGGGAAGGGGACTCAAAGATGGCGCAATTTTTTAACCCTGGGAAGTGGTCATGATGCAGCACCTGCCCTTGATTTGGGAATTCCTCGGTCCCTCCGCCGACGAGTAGCTTTGTTTGGTTCGCAGCCACCAGGAAGGCATGGCCCGAACAGAACGTGTCGAACCCGGGCGAATGCGGATTTGACACAGTGAAGTTGCTGCAATCGAATAATCGGGTGGCGTCGATTATCTTGTCTTTCGCGTTATCGGGGTCGTGCTGATCGCCGCTGAAGTAGACAATCTGACCAAAGCCCATGTAGGCGGCGTGTACTGCAAGGATCTCCGCGTGATTGCTCAAGTGTGTCCAGGACATAGCTTCCACTCCTTGTTCCGAGCTTCTTTGGTTGGCGAGCCAACAACCGTGAACCTTTAGTTCATGAGTAACGATTCTCTAAGGTTTTCCGTTCCTTCGTTTTGCATAACTAACTAGCTACAAAATATGCCTCTTCATTAGAATCAACGTCGATGCCTTACAGTCAATGATAGATCCTTCAATTCGGCTTATTCCGCCAATTTGGGTCAGCTCCCTGTCGGGCGCGGCGGTCTCGACTCCTGTTATGGCGATGGAAAACGGGTGGCCTTGTCTTTCAATAGGCCGCACAACAAACAACCGAATAATTTCGTAATTCGAAGAAACGGACCATTGCTAACGAAGCCCTTAGTTGAGATTCCCTTGAACCCGGCAGATGCTTATCCTAGATTTAACCAAGCCGTCCAGATACCAAGCGTTTCCAAGGGCGTCTCAAGTGGTCTGACGTTACTGTTGCCCATATCGCATTTCATTGTCTGTCTGTTCCAGATTCTGCAAATTCGATTTACCGTTTCTCGCTCCCACGTCGTGAGATGCAGATCATGTCGGTCACAGGTTCGCAGAAGTTCGCCGTGCTCTTGTGCAAGTTCCGTGATACGAAGGACACTGAACTGCATCCAGTTTGTTTCTACGCGGATCTCTTCGCCACAAATGGTTCAGGTGGGTTAAACGATTACTGGCGATCAGCTTCACTGGGCGCGATCAATCTGGACGGCACGGACGTTTTTGGATGGCAAACGATCGATGACACGCTGGCGAATTACATCGCCACGCATCCGGACTGTACGGACAAACTACAAGGCGCAATCGACGCGTTTAAGGAGGTTGACGCGTCAAAATACACAGCGGTTATCCCGCTTTTCAATGCCTCACTTGGCGACGGTGGGGAGACGACTGGCGGAATTGTTGGTAATCCGGCCGACGTCAACGTGACCTGGCTTGCCCATGAGACGGGGCATATATTTGGTCTGGAACATTCATTCGATATGTCGGATCGGAAGGCAATCTCGTGGTCTGCTCCGGGGGAGTACTACGACTCCTACGACATCATGAGTGCGATGAACGTGGATGGCGATTCCGGCCATCAGTTTTCGCCGCGCGGACCTCTCTTGAATGCCGCCAATCTTATCCGGATGGACTGGATAGAGCCGGACAGAATTTGGACGCCTAGGAAGACTAACAGTAGTGCTACGTATGACGTTGATATCGTTGCCCTCGAGCAGCCGGAGATCAACGGCTTCCTCGCAGCCAAGGTCGGCGGAGTCATTATCGAGTTTCGTATCAACACCGGGTTCGATGCGGGGCTTGCCCGTCCCGCTGTACTCATCCATCAACCTGCGGAACCGAACTCTGTCATCGTTGCTTCCGATCTGGTGCATTTCGTGAACGAATAGCAACCAGGTCAGGTCTACGATGCGACCACAACCTTATTGGGGCAGACAGGCGGTGTCAGCATCCGGATCGTGGGCTTCGACCTGAGACGCATGGTCGCGAGAATTCGCGTCGGCGTATTGGCCGTGAGACCGCCAGTTTATGTGGAGACACCACTTTTTGTCTTTGGACCAGACAATACGTTGGTAACCGTCGTGAACGGTAAGGTATTTCGCGTTCCGGTCCCAGACCCCCGCGTCGTAGCAGCCATTCAGGGACTGACCGACCTGCATGGACCATCCACCGAGTCGGTCCGAACGGACCTGCGCGCCGATGCCCGACAAACGCATCAACTCCGTCGCGGCGTTTGACGCATGTGGCCGCGCAATTCTGCCGCACTCCCTGCCATGACCCGAGCTGCAGCATGATGACGGGCAGGGATCTATTGTCCCCTTCCTTGACGCACTCGCGGTCCGCAATGCGACCACGTAATGCGCATCAAGGGGAGCATAGCTTTCCGCCAACGCAGCGCGATGTGGTGTCCGGTAAAATCACACCAGAGTATTCCATGCCTGCAGGGCGTCCTCCCGGCTCGCATACATGGCCGTTTCGAGTCCGCATTTCTCACAGTCAAACTGATGTCTCTCTCCATCGGCGGAGACCGCATGTCGAGCGGCGGTGCTACAGACGGGACATGGGCGCGATGTCCCGTCTGCTACCTCTGGCTTGCTCGCAAACTCCGTCAGGAGCTTGAAAACCACACAGCCCTTCATCGGGTCCACGAAGGCTTCGTGACGCACGAGCGTCTCGCCTGCTTCGTACTCAAAATGCTCGGCATAGTGCGACAGCACGTCCTGCAGGGGTATCTCGACCCAGCGTGTGTCTGTTTACTTTTCTGGTTCGTTCGTCATAGCTCTGGTTGCTTGTCTGCTTTCAGTGTTGATTGCTGCTATAAACCGCCGACCCGTAGCACTTCTTTTTGCTGACAACTTGCCACGGATCGTGTGTCATCATCCTACTTCATCACCACGACCGTCACGAATCCGTCATTGTGCCTTTCAAGGCCGGATTTCAGGGCAACGCGGTTCGTAAGGTAATGGCCGGTATCCCATACCGCGCAGACGAGATGCTTCGCGCCGGGATAGGACTTGTACCGGGCAATGTCGATGATCAGTTCCGTGGCGATCGTCGTCTGCGCCTTTGCATTCTTCGTGTGCTTGGCTTCGATGATGATTCCTTCATCGGGAAGCACGAAGTCCTACGTGTCCCGGTACCCGCATAGCTTGGACACCACTCTTCTGGCCGGATATCGTCAAACTCCAGATGCAGCACGCCATGCAGCAGATCCTGCACGTCGTACTCGTCGGTTATTTCGAGCGTGTCCCGGTTTTCTCGCCGTTTTTCTCGTGGACCGTATTAAGTCTGTCACTCTTGTGCTAATAATTTTGTTAACTCGCCGTGGGTACCTATGCTCGAGCCCGCTCAGTCTTGCGAGGCAAGGGTTTCCCGGAGCGGCATAAATGTGTCACCAGCGAAGTAAGTTCGGCAGGGTTGAGCGGCAGGCAGCACAAAAACTTTTCAGTCCGGCCACGAGCTGCCGGTCCAGGTCGCCGTCCAATTTGAGTAGCCAACGTCTCGTCCACCCCCGATCGGTGGCCGGTTTCCGGCGAGCAAATAGCGGGAGGCACTGCCTGAACCCGGCCAATTTCTGCCGCTCGCCAGCGCCATGCAAGGGTCGCTTGAACGGCTGGTCCATTCTGAAACCTGTCCGCTGCTCAACGCGGACGTCTCAGCCTCATTGAACATAGGAGGCCAGTGTGGTTACGACCACCCGGAGATGGCAGCCTGGCCAAACAGTGAAACATCGACGAGCGACTGCTCGTGATGTCAAGGGAACCGTTAAGCGCGCTGGCCGACTGCAAGCCGGGCCGGTCCGCCTCGCATTAGGGCTTGCGGTCTCACCCACGCTGAGCGCGCGCGCCCCCCAAGTTGATTGAGCCCGCCAACGCTTGTCTGGGAGTTAGCGGATTACACGATTACAACATACTAATGTGTGCGACAACACACATTTGACGGCTAAAAAGCGAACCGGTGTCATCCAGGTTTTGTAGGATTGGAGCGGCAATTCAGCCACCTGAGAGAAAGGAGAAAAAAATGGATAAGATTGAGGTTACCACCGAGGTTTCGCTTGAAAAGGTTCCGACAGAGATTTGTGATTTTTTTAAAGAACACGCTGTCGTTATCAACCAGGCTGTTGCAATGATCAAGAGCGTTAATCCGTTGGCGGGGGGAATTGTCGGGCTAGCAGTCGCGACTATCGATTCGTTTTGTCATATTCCACTCCCAGCCGATCAAGGCGTCAGTGTAAAACGTACATAGCCCTAACGGTGACCGATTATCTATTCGGTCTGCCCCGACGTCGACGTACGAACACACTTCTTTGGCGATCCGTTGGTCGGTTGCGGAGCAACGCTGATGGTTGAACGCGCGATCAACGACGCACGTGAACGGCGGATTGAGGGCCGGCAAGCGCTCGCTTACCGGCCTCTGCGTAGTCAGACTTCAGTTTGTTCGGCCATCGTGCGCGTCATCCACCCCCAATCCGGGGTGCCTGCACTAACAAGCGAAGTGTGACTGCCGGTTCTAGCGCTGCATGAACGGGTTTTTTGTCTTTCGCGTGCGTATTTCCAACGGTTGACGCGCTGCCCCCAACTGAGATAGCGGAGGACTTTGCACACGCGCCAGCCCGGTAGCGCCGCTCACCGTTATAGAGTTAGCGAGAAATAACGATGCGAAAACCCGGAGCTAGACTTCGGCCCGCGCTACGGCGTCCCACACGTCCTTAGTGACCGATTTTTCGTATGCATAGAAATGTAGGTCTTTGATTTTGTGTGATTTGGCAGCTGCGACATACTGATCTATCTCCGCCGCACTAGAATGCGCAAGCTCGCCAGCCATTGGCACGATACCATCTGAAGGCGCTCCTGCATTATTCCATGCCTCTATGGATCTGGCATAGTTGTCCGCTGGATCGCCGTGCCCAACAATACCGTGATCAGTCCTCCAGTATGCCTGCGGTAAAAAAACTGTCGCATGCTTAAAGAACGCGTGCCAAGGGAGCTTCGGGAACACTAGATTTGCGCGATAGTGCGAGGTGATACCGAACGGCTTACCTGTTGCGGCTTGCGTGGAAACTATGGATTTGCAAAAGTTTTCCGCGAGTTTTTCGAGGTTAGACTGATCCCAGTTAATCCTTTTGTGTTTTTCGTCTCGATCGCCCTCGGGATCAACGAAATATCCATCCAGTCCTTGCTCAAGCAGCGCGACCACCTTCTTTGCCTCGTTCATGGCGGAATCCTTAAAGACCGCTGGCCAACGCCATCCAAAGACCTTAATATCTACTTGATGGAAGGCTTTAATCGCCTTGAGCATGTCGTTATCAGTTCTTATCGCGACGGATGTTGCCCCAAGCTCGACGACTTTCTTCAGAAATTTCTGCACGTCATCGTAATTCACAACCCATATGGTCTTCGAGCCCATTTTATGTCCTCGCGCTGACGCATTGAATTCGAAAATTTAGTTCTGTGTGGTGACAACAACATAGTTTTACAGTTCAGATAGACGCGCGCCGCTGATTCTATTTTTAAGTCAAGTTAGATTTCAAGCAGCCTTACAGTTACATCGCATTTTTCCCGACTGCTGAAGGTTAGCTGATTTATCGATAAATGAAGATAAATCTCCGCTTGCTATGGTAATCCCCCCGCTTTTAACGCGAAGCAGAAGTAGAGACTATGCCGCGGCCATCAGCCGCTGTTTCGGCGTGATGCCGCCAAGGCCCATGTTGGGGCGCTCGTGATTGTACTGCCACATCCATTCCGTTGCGAAGTGCTGCACGTGCGCCAGGTCATCCCAGTAGTACTGCGACAGCCACTCATAGCGTACCGTCCGATTGAAGCGCTCGACGTAGGCATTCTGCTGCGGCTTGCCAGGCTGGATATAGTTCAACGCAATACCGTGCGCCGACGCCCATTGCGTGATCGCGTCACTCAGGTACTCCGGACCGTTGTCGCACCTTATAGCCGCCGGTTTTCCCCGCCACTCGATGATCTGTTCCAACGCTCGTATGACACGGGCAGAGGGTAGCGAGAAGTCGATCTCGATTCCCAATGCCTCCCGGTTGAAGTCGTCTATCACGTTGAGCAGCCGGATACTGCGACCGTCCTTCAGCTGGTCGTGCATGAAATCCATCGACCACACCGCATTCACCGACACCGGCACGACCAACGGCTCCGGGGCCTGCCGCACAAGCCGCTTACGCGGCTTGATGCGCAGATTCAGTTCGAGCTCGCGATAGATGCGATAAATCCGCTTGTGGTTCCACCTGAAGCCCTTCACGTTGCGCAGGTACAGGAAACACAGCCCGAATCCCCAGTTACGGTGGTTGTCGGTCAGCCTCAGCAACCAGTCAGCGATCTGATCGTTCCCCGCATTGCGCTTTCGCTCATAGCGGAAACAGGTCTGGCTTACGCCAAATGCCTCGCATGCAAGCCGGATCGATACGCCTCGGCGTGCTACTGCGTCCCTGGCCATCTCGCGGCGAGAAGATGGCCTCAGTCTTTTTTTGCCAGTGCCTCCGCGACGATCTCAGCCTTGATCTTCTCTTCAACGTACATCTTGCGCAGTCGTGCGTTCTCAGCCTCCAGCTCCTTCATCCGCGCCATCAGCGACACGTCCATGCCGCCGTACTTGCCGCGCCAGTTGTAGAAGGTCGCCGTGCTGATCCCCAGCTCCCGGCAAATCTGCGGTACCGCCAGCCCGGATTCCGCCCGCTTGAGCGCATCCATGATCTGGCTATCCGTGAACTTCGACTTCTTCATTGCGTAGAACTCCCTTTGCTGGAAATTCTACTTCTGATCCCGCTTACCGGACGGGGGCATTAC
>NZ_JACFYJ010000102.1:0-26718 GCF_037126505.1 Paraburkholderia bengalensis | reverse complement strand
GGCCCGTTCGGCCCCGTGCGGCTGAACAGCCCGGCGAGCACGCCGTCGAACCACAGGCGCGCGTCGACCGGCAGCGGCGCGCTGGCGGGCAGCACGGGCACGCCGCGCGCCTCTGCGCCCGGCGCGGAGCGCAGGCCGCTGATGAAACCCGCGACATACACGCGCGACGCCGCGTCCAGCGTCGGCGCGGGCGTGTCGGTGAGGCCGAGCATGGCGGCAAGAGCGTCGATCCGGGACATATCCAGTTCCTGTTGCTGTGGCGGCGTCGCGACGGGCGCTTCGTTCGCGGGCTGCGCGACGGCGGATGTCCGGGCGTCGTGCGTCGGCTCGACGGCATCCGCCGCGGCTTCGACGCGCGTCAGCGCCACCGCGCAGAACTTCAGTTCGGGCTGCTGCGAGATCGCGTCGACGGCATCGCTCGTCACCGCATTGATGCACAGGTCGTCGCCGAATACGTCGTTCCAGTGCATCGGCGCAAAGCAGTTGCCGGGACGCACGCGCTCCGTGACCACGGCGGGCAGCACCGCACGGCCACGGTGCGAGCGAATTTCGACGCGATCCTTGTCGCGAATGCCGAGCGACGCCGCATCCTCGGGATTCAGTTCAACGAAGGGCGTGGGGTTCAGCCGGTTCAGCATCGGCACCTTGCCCGTCTTCGTCATCGTGTGCCACTGGTGTTGCAGGCGGCCCGTGTTCAGCACGATCGGGTATTCCGTGCCCGGCATTTCTGCGGGATTCACATGCGGACGCGCGAAGAACATCGCCTTGCCGCTTGCCGTCGGAAACACGAGCGCGGGACGCGTGCCGTCGGGCAGCACTTTCAGCGTCTGGCTCACGCCGTCGTTGATATAGCGCATCGGATTGCGGTCCGACGCGGCATCGGGCGCGCATGGCCATTGCAGCGGCGTCTCGCGCAACCGCGCGTGGCTCGCGCCGCGCAGGTCGTAGCCCGTCTTCGGATTCGACGCTCGCACGATTTCATCGAACACGTCCGCCGCCGATTCATACGTGAACGCGTCGGCAAAGCCCATTTCACACGCCACGCGCGCGATGATCTGCCAGTCCGCAAGCGCCGCGCCGGGCGGCTCGACGGCCTGCTGCATCAGCGTCATGTTTCGCTCGGAATTGATCATCACGCCTTCGCCTTCGGCCCACAACGCGCCCGGCAGCAGCACGTCGGCGTAGCGGTTCGTCTCCGTGTCGAGGAACGCGTCCTGCGCGATCACGAGTTCGGCCGCCTGCAACCCGGCGATCACGTTCTGCCGGCTCGCGACGCTCGCCACCGGGTTCGTGCAGATGATCCAGCACGCCTTGATCTCGCCTTGCGCCATCCGCGAAAACATATCGACTGTGCCGCTGCCGAGCTTCGTCGGCAGCGTGCCGCGCGGCACTTGCCACAGGTCTTCGACGAACGCGCGGTCTTCTTCGACGAGCACCGAGCGCTGGCCCGGCAAGCCCGGTCCCATATAGCCCATTTCGCGCCCGCCCATCGCATTTGGCTGACCTGTCAGCGAAAACGGACCGCTGCCAGGACGGCAGATCTTGCCCGTCGCCAGATGCAGATTGCAGATCGCGTTCGTGTTCCAGGTGCCGTGCGTGCTCTGATTCAAGCCCATCGTCCAGCAGCTGATCCACTCGGGCGCTTCGCCGATCCACTGCGCGGCCTGGCGAATGTCCGCTTCAGGGATGTCCGTGATCGCAGCGACTTTCTCCGGCGTGTAGTCGTCGAGAAACGCGGGCATCGCGTCCCAGCCTTCCGTGAAACTGGCGATGAATGGCGCGTCCGTGTGGCCGTTCTTATGCAGCAGATGCAGCAGACCGTTGAGCAGCGCGAGATCGGTGCCCGGCTTGATCTGCATGAACAGATTCGCTTTGTCGGCCGTCGTGTTGCGGCGCGGATCGACGACGATCAGCTTCGCGCCCGCCTTCACGCGATCCATCATGCGCAGGAACAGGATCGGGTGACAGTCGGCCATATTCGCGCCGACCACGAAGAACAGATTGGCCTTGTCGAAATCCTGATACGAGCCGGGCGGCCCGTCCGCACCCAGCGACAGCTTGTAGCCGCTGCCCGCGCTCGCCATGCAAAGCCGCGAGTTCGACTCGATGTTGTTGGTGCCGATGTAGCCCTTCGCGAGCTTGTTGACGAGGTACTGCGCCTCGATCGACATCTGGCCCGACACGTAGAACGACAACGCATCGGGACCATGCTCGTCGAGAATCGCACGCAGACGGCGCGCGGTGTCGGGAATCGCGCGCTCGACGGGAACAGGAATCGCGTCTTCATCGCGCGCGTGCCGCTCGAACGCGCTTTCGAGCCGGCCCGACTTGCGCAGCGCGACATGCGCCGACTGACCTTTCGTGCAGAGACGGCCGTAATTGGTCGGATGATCCTTGTCGCCGGAAATCTTGACGACCTGTCCTTCCTCGACGTGCAGCACCATCCCGCAGCCCACGCCGCAGTAAGGACAAACCGTCTTGATGTTTTCGCACGCCATTGCACAGGTCCGTTAAAAGCAGAAGATCAGGCCGACACCCACACGCGTCCGTCTTCGATGCGCGCGGCAAATGCGCTGACGGACTTGTCGGGCGCTTCGAGGCATTCGCCCGTGCGCAGATCGAAGTGATGCTTGTAGATCGGCGACGCGACCACGACGCGCTCGCCGAGGCTGCCGATCAGTCCGCGCGACAGCACCGCCGCCTGCGACGCGGGATCGAAGTTGTCGATGGCAAACACGCCGCCGCGTTCGCCTTCGACGCGAAACACGGCCACCTGCTCGCCGTTGACGAGCGCGCACACGCCCGTGTTCGGCACGATGTCGTCGAGCGCGCAGATGGAAGTCCAGTGGGTCGGCAAACGGTCGTTGTTCATGTCGTGCTCCGCTCTATCGATGAATGATCTAAACCGTCTCCGTCGTCTGCTCGACGACGACAGGAATGCGCACAGGGCGCTGTTGACGTTCTTCGGGCGTGGCGGGCCGGATCTGGCCGCGCGTCGCGACGAAGCTGATGTTGTCGTCGGCGCTGTCGCTGTTGACGAAGTGACGGAAGCGCTTGCGTGTTTCGGGATCGGTGACGGCCTTCTTCCATTCGCATTCATACGTGTCGACCACGTGCTGCATTTCCGCTTCGAGTTCGGCGGCAATGCCGAGCTTGTCGTGGATGATCACGTCGCGCAGATAGTCGAGCCCGCCTTCGAGGTTCTCGCGCCATACACTCGTGCGTTGCAGGCGGTCGGCGGTGCGCACGTAGAACATCAGGAAGCGGTCGATGTAGCGGATCAGCGTCTCGCGGTCGAGGTCCGACGCGATCAGTTCCGCGTGGCGCGGCTTCATGCCGCCGTTGCCGCACACGTAGAGGTTCCAGCCCTTCTCCGTCGCGATGATGCCGACGTCCTTGCCCTGCGCCTCCGCGCACTCGCGCGTGCAGCCCGACACGGCGAACTTCAGCTTGTGCGGCGAGCGCAGACCCTTGTAGCGGTTCTCGATATCGATCGCGAGTCCGACGGAATCGTCGACGCCATAGCGGCACCACGTCGAACCGACACACGACTTCACCGTGCGCAGCGACTTGCCGTATGCATGCCCCGATTCGAAGCCCGCCGCGATCAGTTCTTCCCAGATCGACGGCAACTGCTCGACGCGCGCGCCGAACAGATCGACGCGCTGCCCGCCCGTGATCTTCGTATAGAGACCGTATTTCTTCGCGACCTGGCCGACGGCGATCAGGCCTTCGGGTGTGACTTCGCCGCCGGGCATGCGCGGCACGACGGAATACGTGCCGTCGCGCTGGATGTTCGCGAGGTAGTAGTCGTTCGTGTCTTGCAGGCTCGCGTGTTCTTTCTTCAGCACGAACTCGTTCCAGCACGACGCGAGAATGCCTGCGACAGCCGGCTTGCAGATGTCGCAGCCGAGGCCGTGGCCATGTTTTTCCAGCAGCGCGCCGAAGGTCTGGATGCGCTCGACGCGCACGAGGTGATATAGCTCCTGACGCGAAAACGGAAAGTGCTCACAGAGGTGATTGTTGACGGCGAGGCCCTGCTTCTTCATCTCGGCCTTCATCACCTGCGTGACGAGTTGCACGCAGCCGCCGCATGACGTGCCCGCCTTGGTCGCGTTCTTCACATCGCCGATGGTCGTTGCGCCCGCGCAGACGGCTGCGCAGATCGCGCCCTTGGAGATGTTGTTGCACGAGCAGATTTGCGCGTTCTCGGGCAGCGCGTCGACGCCAAGCGCGGGCTTCGCGTTGCCGTCCGCTTGCGGCAGGATCAGGAATTCCGGCGACTCCGGCAGCTCAATGCGGTTCAGCATCATCTGCAGCAGCGTGCCGTATTCGCTCGCGTCGCCGACCATCACGCCGCCCAGCAGATACTTGCCGCAGTCGGAGACGACGATCCGCTTGTACACCTGCTTGCGCTCGTCGCTGAACTGATATGTGCGGCTGCCCGCCGTCGAACCATGCGCGTCACCAAGACTCGCCACATCGACGCCCATCAGCTTGAGCTTCGTGCTCATGTCGGCGCCCGTGAATGCGGCTTGTTCGCCGAGCAGTTGCTTTGCCGTCACGCGCGCCATTTCATAACCCGGCGCAACGAGACCGAAGATTTGCCCGTTCCACAGCGCGCATTCGCCGATCGCATAGATGTCGGCATCGCTCGTGCGACAGTGGTTGTCGATCACGATGCCGCCGCGCGGCCCGACTTCGAGGCCGCTCGCGCGGGCGATTTCGTCGCGCGGACGAATGCCTGCCGAGAACACGATCATGTCGGTGTCGAGATGCGTGCCGTCGGCGAACTGCATGCGGTGTGTGCCCGCTTCGCCGTCGACGATCGCGAGCGTGTTCTTTTGCGTATGCACGGTCACGCCGAGTTCTTCGATCTTGCCGCGCAGCATCTTGCCGCCGCCGTCGTCCACTTGCACCGCCATCAGACGCGGCGCGAATTCGACCACATGCGTGTCGAGCCCCATGTCGCGCAGCGCCTTCGCGCATTCGAGACCGAGCAGCCCGCCGCCCACCACGACACCCGTCTTCGAACGCGCGCCGCATTCCTGCATCGCTTCGAGGTCTTCGATCGTGCGATAGACGAAGCAGTCGTTGCGGTCCTTGCCAGGCACGGGCGGCACGAACGCGTATGAGCCCGTCGCGATCACGAGCTTGTCGTATGCGAGCGTTTCGCCCGCCGAGGTCGTGACCGTGTGCGCGTCGCGATCGATCGACACGGCCTTCGCGTTCAGGCGCAGCACCATGTCGTCGCGTTCGAAGAAGCCCGGCTCGACGAGCGACAGATCGTCGGCGGACTTGCCCGCGAAGAACTCCGACAGGTGCACGCGATCGTAGGCGGGACGCGGCTCTTCGCACAGCACGGTGATGTCGAGTGGCGTGGGGCTTTGCTCCGCGAGGCATTCGAGCAGTTTGTGGCCGACCATGCCGTGGCCGATAACGATGACTTTCATGTCGCCGATCCTGTCAGAGAGGGGATTCAGTTTGTTCGAGTGATTCAATTCGTTGCGCCGAGCGCGGCTTCGCGCGCGGAATGTTCGGCGGAAAAGCGCACCGCAATCGCGCAGATCGCCGACGCGCTCACCAACGCGCCGAGTGTCAACAGCGTCTGATGCAGATCGCCCATGCCTTTCGCCAGAAAGCCCGCCGCCACCGCGCCGACGTTGCCGCCCGCGCCAACGATGCCCGCCACGCCGCCCAGCGCCTTGCGGTCGATGAACGGCACGAGCGCATAGGTCGCGCCGCACGCCATGTGCGGTGAAGAGGCCGAACAGCAGCATCGCGGCGACGGCGAACGCGGCATGGTTCGCTGCCGAGAACAGCAGCAGGCCCGCGCCTTCGCCTGCGATCAGGACGAACAGCAGCATCGAGCGCGCGGACAAACCGCGCTGCTTCGCGCTCCAGTCCGACAGCAGGCCGCCGAGCGGCCGCGCGAAAATGGCCAGCAAACCGAAGCTGCCTGCCGCGAGTCCAGCATCGCGCAGCGACAGCTGGAAGTGATCGACGTAGTAGATGGCCGCGACGTTGTGGATGAACACCTCGACGCCGAAACACGCTGCATACGTGACGAACAGCATCCACACGCGATAGTTGCGCGACGCGGTGAAGAGGCTCGCCCAGCCGCCTTTCTTGCCGCTATCGACGGCAATGCCGCGCGCGCGCAGTTGCGTGAAGTTGCCTTGCGGACAGTCCTGCGTGTAGCGCCAGTAGAGCACGGCCATCACGGGCATCGCGAGGCCGGGGAGCACGAGCGTCAGGCGCCACGCATCGGCGTTGCTCGCGCCGAGCGCGACGATGCCCGCGAGAATCAGCGGCACGAAGATCTGTGCGGCGCCTGCGCCCGCGTTGCCCCAGCCGGCGCTCGTCGCGTTCGCGGTGCCGACCACGTTGCCCGCGAACATCACCGACGTGTGATATTGCGTGATCACGAAGCTCGCGCCGACGGCGCCGATGCCGAGCCTGCACAACAGAAAGGCGGTGTAGCTGTGTGCGAGCGCCGCGCCGAGCACGGGCAGCGCGCCGAGCGTCATCAGCGCGACGTACACCTTGCGCGGGCCGAAGCGGTCGCACAGCGGCCCGACGATCAGGCGCACGAGAATCGTGATGGCGACAGCCGCGATGTTGATGTTCGCAACCTGATCCGCTGTCAGATGAAATTCCTGCTTGATGAGCGGCATCAGCGGCGCGCACGCGAACCACGCGAAGAAGCAGACGAAGAACGCCATCCACGCGAAGTGAAACGCGCGCATGGCGGGCGTGCGCCAGTTCAGCAGATCGATCGAGGTGGCTTCGTCAGTCATGTTCCGGGCCTGTAAACGACTACGGCGTCCCGCGAATCGGGTGCGAGACCAGATTCAGGGGACGCCGTTGTCCAAATTCGTCGGTGCTTGGGGTGCTGCTGTGCGGCTCGTCGTTGAGTTCGCAACGCGAGGTCTAGTGCAAGGTGTATGCCATGCGCGGCCTCAGGCGCGGCGAGGCTTGCGGAGCAAGGCGCTGCGGGCTTAGCCGAGCCGGCGCGGGCGCGCGGTGCCGGATCATGATGAGGCTTTGCGGCACTCTGCTGGTGCAGCGCAGCACTGTGGGCGTGCGCACGCGCGGTGCGCATCGAATGGTGCGCGCTGCGGCGAGCGCGCCTTACGCTAGCCTTCGCGCCCCTCTTTCAACTCTCGCGCGATGAAATCGACAAACGTCCGGATACGCGCCGACATCTGATGCCGTTGCGAGTACACGGCGAAGATGTCCGCGCCGGGCGTCTCATAGGCGGGCAGCACCTGAACCAGCCGCCCATCGGCGAGGTAGTCGTTGATGTCCCACTCCGCGCGCATCAGAATGCCGTGCCCCTCGAGCGCCCACTTCACGGCAATCTCGCCGTCGTTGGTCGTCAGGTTGCCGTTGATGCGCACGGACTCGGTCTTGCGCGCGGTGCCGCGGCCGGTCGTGAGGCGCCACACGCCATACGCTTCGTCGCCCTGCCGTATGCCGATGCAGTTGTGCCTCACGAGCTCATGCGGCGCGAGCGGCACGCCGTATTCGGCGATATACGAAGGCGCCGCGCACAGCAGCCTTCGGTTCGGCGCAAGACGCCGCGCCACCACACGGCTGTCCGGCGGCTCGCCGAAACGGATGCAGACGTCGAAGGCATCGTCGGTGAGCGGCGGGGGTGTGACAGACAACTGCAATTGCACGGCGACCTGCGGATAGCGATTGACGAAGCGCGAAATGGCGGGCGCGACGTGACTGCGCCCGAAGCCGAGCGTCGCGTTCACGCGCAGCAAACCCTTTGGGCTCTTCTTCGCGCTGCCCAGCAGTTCGGACAGCGCGTCGATTTCATCGAGAATGCGCCGCGCGTGTTCCAGATACACCTCGCCATCGGGTGTCAGCATCATGCGGCGCGTCGTGCGGTTGACGAGCGGCACACCCGCGCGCTGCTCCATTTGCGCGAGGCGCTTGCTGACAGCGGCCGGCGTCAAGCCCAACTCGCGCGCCGCCGCACTGAGGCTGCCCGAGGCGGCCAGCGTCGAAAAGAAGCTTAGGTCGGTAGGTTGAACGGTGTCGGCCATCGCCGCATTTGTGAATTGAAGTTAAAGATGCTTTGAGTCTAGCACCGGTTGCTGTGCTTCCAGTTCGGTAAAGTCAGTTCCATTCCAAATCCATTGAAGGAGCGAGACATGAAGACTTATCGCATCGCGACGATTCCGGGCGACGGCATCGGCAAGGAAGTCGTGCCGGCAGGCAAGCAGGTTCTGGAAGCGCTGGCGCGCACGAGCAATAGCTTTCGCTTCGAGTTCGAGAACTTCGACTGGGGCGCCGATTACTACCGCGAGCATGGCGTGATGATGCCCGCGGATGGTCTCGATGCGATCCGCGACAAGGACGCGATTCTGTTCGGCTCGGCGGGCGACCCCGACGTGCCCGATCACGTGACGCTGTGGGGTCTGCGTCTGAAGATTTGCCAAGGCTTCGACCAGTACGCGAACGTGCGCCCTACGCGCATCCTGCCCGGCATCGACGCGCCGCTCAAGCGCTGCGAACCCGAAGATCTGAACTGGGTCATCGTGCGCGAAAACTCCGAAGGCGAGTATTCGGGCGTGGGCGGGCGCGTGCATCAGGGTCATCCCATCGAAGCCGCCACGGATGTCTCCATCCTCACGCGCGCGGGCGTCGAGCGCATCATGCGCTTCGCGTTTCGTCTCGCGCAGTCGCGTCCGCGCAAGCTGCTCACCGTCATCACGAAGAGCAACGCGCAGCGTCACGCGATGGTGATGTGGGACGAAGTCGCGCTGCAGGTGTCGAAGGAGTTTCCCGACGTCAAATGGGACAAGGAACTCGTCGATGCATCGACGGCGCGCATGATCAACCGCCCCGCTTCGCTCGACACGATCGTCGCGACCAACCTGCACGCGGACATTCTCAGCGACCTCGCTGCCGCACTCGCGGGCAGCCTCGGCATTGCACCGACGGGCAACATCGATCCCGAACACCGTTTTCCGTCCATGTTCGAGCCGATCCACGGCTCCGCGTTCGACATCATGGGCAAGGGTCTCGCCAATCCGATCGGCACGTTCTGGTCGGTAGTGATGCTGCTCGAACACCTCGGCGAATTCGACGCCGCGCAGCGCGTGATGAACGCGATCGAAACGGTCACGGCGGACGAGTCGCTGCACACGGGCGATCTCGGCGGCAAGGCGACGACGGCACAGGTGACGGCTGCCGTGTGCGCGCTAGTCGAAAACGTGGCCGTGGCCGCGTAGCCGAGCCACACGAAGGCTTTGCGCACACAACGACAAACCAGTCTGCGCGACAACGCAGGCAGCGCAAAGCCCGCCAGACCGGCACCGTCCGGCTCAACCTCGCAGGAGGAGACACATGCAATCGGCACTCGAAGCGCGCGTATCGCGCAAGCTCATGTGGCGGATCATTCCGTTCGTGATGCTGCTGTACTTCGTCAGTTTTCTCGACCGCGTCAACGTCGGCTTTGCTGCGATGACGATGAACAAGGCGATCGGTCTTTCGCCGACGGCCTTCGGCCTTGGCGGCGGGCTGTTCTTTATCGGCTACTTTCTCTTCGAAGTGCCGTCCAACCTGATCTTGCATCGCGTGGGAGCGCGCATCTGGATCGCGCGTGTGATGGTAACCTGGGGCATCGTGTCGGCGGCATCGGCGTTCGTGGCAGGCCCGACAAGCTTCTACGTGCTGCGTTTCGTGCTGGGCGTCGCGGAAGCGGGCTTCTTTCCGGGCATCATTCTTTATCTGAGCCTGTGGTTTCCGACGAAGCAGCGCGCGGCAGCCGCCGCGTGGTTCATGGCAGCCGCACCGATCTCGACGGCCATCGGTTCGCCGCTCTCGGGCGCGATCATGCAGTTGCCGCCGATGTTCGGTCTCGCCGACTGGCAGCTGCTCTACATCATCGAGGCCGTGCCCGCCGTCGTGCTCGGCTTCGTCGTCCTCAAGTTCATGACGGATACGCCGTCGAAGGCGCACTGGCTTCACGCCGACGAACGCGAATGGCTGATCGCGAAACTCAAGTCCGAAGCCGACGAACGCAAGGGCCACGCAGGACACACGGCAGGCGCCTTGAGCGCGCTGCGTGACCCACGCGTACTGGCGCTGGCGCTGATTTACTTCGGCACGTCAGCGGGCTTGTACACGCTTGGTTTGTGGGCGCCGCTCATCGTCAAGCAGTACGGCTTTACCACGCTGCAAACGGGGCTGCTCACGGGCATTCCGAGCGTGCTGGCCGTAATCGCGATGGTGCTGTGGGCGCGGCACTCGGACAAAACGCAAGAGCGCACCTGGCACGTCGTCATTCCGTGCGTGCTGGCGTGCCTCGGCTTTATCTTCGCGGGCCAGGCGGGCACCGCGTTGCTGATCGTCGTCGCGCTGGTGGTCGTCAACGTCGGCATCAGCGCCGCAAAGGCGCCGCTGTGGGCGATGCCGAGCATGTTCCTCTCCGGCGCGGGCGCCGCCGCAGGCATTGCGATGATCAACTCGGTCGGCAATCTGGGCGGCTTTGTCGGTCCGTTCGCAATCGGCTGGCTGAAGAATGTGACGGGCGGCTACGCAGCGGGGCTCTACGTCGTCGGCGCGACGCTGGCCATCTCGGCTGCCGTCACGCTGCTGTTGAGCCGCAAGGCTGCTCAGCAGCAACCCGCGACGGGCTGCATGCGGCACGACCACTGAAACCTGAGCAGCGAGGATGGGCCGCGCTAACGCCCCATCCTTCTGAGCTTTTGCTTGCCGTCGCCGAGTGCCTTGCGCGCCGTGCCTGCCGCCTGCTGCAAATCGCCCTTGATCTGCTGCGTGCGATTGCCCGTCGCTTTGCCGACAATCTCGTTGAGTTTGCCTTTGATCTGTTGCGCCACGCCTCTCATCTGATTCCGGTTCATCTCGTTCCCCTTGCATGCGCTTTTCCTGCGGCGCGCATGCGTCAGCGCCGCATGCGCCAGCGCAACGCACATCAGCAATTCACGCGCCTGCACGTCACTCGACATCGGCAGCGACACGCTGCGCCGCCCACATTTCGAGTTCTTCAGCAGATAGCGCGGCCGAATAGAGAAATCCCTGCAACTCGTCGCAACCAATACTGCGCAGCGTATTCGCGACGTCTTCGCTCTCGACGCCTTCCGCGATCACGCGCAATCCCAGTTCGTGTCCCAGCTCGATGATCGCGCGGATCACAGCGAGATCGGCGGGCGCGGCGAGCATGTCGCGCACGAACGCCCTGTCGATCTTCAAGCGGTCGAGCGGAAAGCGGTTCAGATAGCTGAGGCTCGAATAGCCGGTGCCGAAATCGTCGAGCGATAGCGTCACGCCAAGCGCGCGTATCGCGCGAATTGCGTCGAGATAGTTTTCCGCGCTGTCCATCAGCACGGTTTCGGTGATTTCGAGTTCGAGCCGATGCGGCGCGACGCCATGCGTGCTCAGGCTGTGCCGCAGCGTATGGGCGAGATCCGCGTCGCGCAACTGGATCGCCGACAGATTGATCGACATGCGCAATTCGCCCAACTCGTCGTCGCACCACCGCGCGAGCTGGCGGCACGCTTCGTCGATGACCCATGCGCCAATCGGAATGATCAGCCGCGTCTCTTCGGCAATGGGGATGAACTGCGATGGCGACACCGCGCCCAGTTGCGGATGCGTCCACCGCAACAGGCCTTCCACGCTCACGAGCGCGCCCGTTTTCGCATCGAGGCACGGCTGGTACGCGAGGCGCAACTCGCGCCGCTCGATGGCCACGCGCAGACAGGCTTCGAGCGCAAGCCGCTGGCGCGCGCGCTCGGCCATGTCGGGCGAAAAGAACTTCACGAGATTGCGCCCTGCCGCTTTCGCCTGATACATCGCGGCATCGGCGTTCTGCATCAGCGTCTCGATGTCGGCGCCGTCGTCGGGATAGAGCGCCACGCCCACGCTGCATGCTACCTGCAGCGTCACGCCGCCGATCGCATGCGGCTCGCGCACGAGCGGCAGCAATCGTTCGTCGATCGTGCGCGCGACCTCGGCCGGGCTGCCCACGTCGGTGAGGATCATCGTGAATTCGTCGCCGCCCAGACGGCTCACCGTGTCGCCGCTGCGCACGGCCTGCACCAGCCGCCGCGACACGGAGCGCAGCAGCCCGTCGCCGATGTGATGGCCGAGCGAATCGTTGATGTCCTTGAAGCGGTCCAGGTCGATGAAGAGCACGGCCACGCGCCGCTGCGCGTACTTCGCGCTTTCGAGCATTGCGCCGAGGCGCTTCGTGAAGAGCGCGCGATTGGGCAACTCGGTCAACACGTCGTGTTCGGCGAGAAACTCGATGCGCGCTTCGCTTTTCTTGCGGTCGGTGATGTCGATCAGCGTGCAGATATAGTGCGAAACATTGCCGCGCTTGTCGCGCACGGCGCTGATCATCAGCCACGCCGGATATTCGCCGCCTTGACGCCGCCGGATTTGCGCTTCGCCGTTCCAGGAACTCGAGCGGTCGACGAGCGTCGCCAGCGACAAGATCACCGCATCGCCATTCGCGCCGGCGACGATGAACGCGGGCGGCTTGCCCGCGATATCCTCCGCGCGATAACCCGTGGCGCGATAGAACGATGCATTGGCCGTCAACAGGCGCCTTTCCTGATCGAGTATCAGGATCGCCTCCGACGACGCTTCGAACACCTTCGCCCACAGTTCGAGGCGCTGTTCCATCAGCTTGATCTGGTTGATCGGCGTGAATGCCGTGAGCACGGCATCGCGCCCCTGGAAAGTCAGACGCCGCGCCGACAGCATGGCCCAGGTCGGCTCGGTGCTCGCTTTCCAGCGCACTTCGAATTCGTCGACGGCATCGCGATCCGACAGTTGCTGGAAGAACCGCGCGCGCACCGACGAATCGAGCCCATACGCCCACGGGTCCGTCGTGCAGCCGTTGAGCCAGTACAGCGCCGGCTGGTTCGCGTGCAGCACTTCGTGACCAGGCACGGCTGTCACCATCATCGGCACGGGCGTCGATTCGACGAGTGCATGCTGTGCGGCAGCCGCGCGTGCCGTGGCCGCGAGTTCCTTCTGCACGTCGCGTTCGCGGTCGAGCTGTTCGAGCATTTCGTTAAAGCCGCGCACGAGCTGACCAATTTCATCCTGGCTATGCCAGCTGGCGCGCACCGCGTGATCGCCCGTTCTGCGCACCGTGTCCATCACACGCGCAAGCTGGCGCAGCGGCCGCGAAATCTGCTGCGCGACGAAGTAGACCATGCCGAGAATGCTGCACAACAGGAAGAGCGCCGTGCCGAGATGCAGCCACATGCGCGAGAACAGTCCGCGCACGCGCGCATGCAGCAGGCCATCGAGCTGATCTGCCGTGGTGCGCCAGGTATCGCGCACGCCGGCAATGAGCGTCTGCTGCTGTACGTCGACAATCGAGAGCAACGCGGGATCGACGTCGCCGTTGCTGTCGATGACGATGCGCGCCGCGTGCCGGTACGCTTCGACGGCCGTGAGCATGCGCGACATCGAAGGCCCTAACGCCGAATCGACGGCATGATTGGCCGCGCCCGCTTCCGAGAAGTCGGAGCGCAAGCCTTGCAATACGGCATCGAGCTGACCTTCGAGCACGAGATAACGCGCGCGCAGTTCATCGTGCGAGCGCGACGCGCGCGCGCCCTCGTGCAACTGCCGGCCAATGTGGTTCACGGAATCGAGCAGCGCCGGATAGCGCAGGATCGACAGGGACATGGCGTAGTAGCTGTCGAGGTCGGGGTCGAGAATCAGGTTCGACTGATTGCCCACGCGCGTGACGAGTTCTCTGCACGCATCGAGCGCTTCGTTGATTTCGGCTGGCGTGGGCTGCGCCTCGCGCGCGAGCACACCGAGCGCGGCGCGCACGCGCGTATTCAGATCGGCGCTTTGCAGATGCGCGCCGAACTCCGCTTCCGTTTTCACGAGATCCGCCTGCGCATCGTTCAGGCGCGCAACGGGCGGGCGCTGCCCGGCGCCCGTCATCGCGACATCGATCAGCGCGTCGCGCACGGTGCCGATATACGCGTTGCCGATGATTTCCTTGTTCGAGAAGTCGATCGAAATGTACTTCTCGTGAATCAGAATGCCGCTGATGTACACGACGGCGCTCAGGTCCAGCAGATAGATCAGCAGCAGCTTGCGGCCCACGCGCAAACGCGCCAGCAGGCGGAAGAACGGATTGCGCTTCATGGCATGCGCGCCGCGTACGACATCGAACGAATCACACCGCACTCCCGGTCGAGGAAAGAGAGAAAGACAGGGCGCGCGTATCAATGAAGCCGCTCGCCAATACGGCATATCGGCGCGACTTTTTGCGACTTTAGCGTTTGCTGAATAATCCCTTCGGCGGTGCGCTCATGCCGCGATGCGGTGCAGAAAAACACGCTGGCGCAAAGCGCATCGCACCAACGTGCGTCACGGGCTGCGCATGAGCGCGCGTTTGGCGGCATGATAGGAGCCTGCATGAACGCGCTGCGAAGGAGACGTCATGGACGAAGCAACGAAAAGCACAGGCGACTTCATCGTTCGCACGATGACAGCCGACGACGTGCCGCGCGCCGTCGAATGGGCGGCGCGCGAAGGCTGGAACCCGGGCGTGCACGATGCTCGCTGCTTTCGCTGCGCCGACGCCGGCGGCTTTTTTGTCGGGGAACTGCGCGGCGAACCTGTCGGCTCGATTTCGTCCGTCGCCTACGATGCGCACTTCGGCTTCATCGGCCTTTACATCGTGCGGCCCGCATTTCGCGGCAAAGGCTTTGGCTGGCGCATCTGGCAGCATGCGATCGCCTATCTCGGCGAGCGCAACATCGGCCTGGACGGCGTGGTCGCGCAGCAGCCCAATTACCGCAAGTCCGGATTTCAGCTTGCGTACAGGAACATCCGGTTTCAGGGCATCGCCGAAATCGATGCGGCCAGCGCGGTGGCCCTGATCGACGTGCGCCAGTTGCCGTTCGAGTTGTTGAGCGCCTATGACAGGCGCTTTTTTCCCGCGCCGCGCGAGGCTTTTCTGCGCGCGTGGATCGGTCAGCCCGGCGCCGTCGCGCTCGCGCGCGTCGACGATGGACAGATGCGCGGTTATGGCGTCCTTCGGCAATGCCGCGAAGGACGCAAGATCGGACCGCTATTCGCCGACGACGATCGAACGGCCGAGGCGCTGTTCACTGCGCTCGTCGCGCATTGCGCTGGCGAGACCGTCGCGCTCGATGTGCCCGAACTCAATGCGTCGGCCGTTGCGCTTGCCACGCGGCATCGCCTGACAAGCGTATTCGAAACGGCGCGCATGTATACGAAACAAGCGCCGGACATACCGCTTTCGCAGCTGTACGGCGTGACGTCGTTCGAGCTTGGCTAAACGGGGCGAGGCGAGCTGCTTAGCGCCGCATCAGCGCTTCTGATCGTAGCGATAGACGCCGTGCCCTGTCTTGCGACCGAGCCGGCCCGCCGCAACCAGTTCGCGCAACAGCGGGCACGCGCGATACTTCGAGTCGCCGAAATCCTTCAGGAACACATCCATCACCGACAGACACACGTCGAGCCCGATGAGGTCCGCGAGCGCGAGCGGCCCGATGGGATGATTCGCGCCGAGACGCATGCCTGCGTCGATCTCTTCCGCGCTCGCGATGCCGTCCGCCAGCACGAAGAACGCCTCGTTGATCATCGGCACGAGAACACGGTTGACCACGAAGCCCGGCGCGTTCTTCACGCTGACGGGCGTCTTGCCGAGACGCTCGGTCAGCTCGCGCACGGTGGCGGCCGTATCGTCGCTGGTCTGCACGCCGCGAATGACTTCGACGAGCGGCAGCAACGGCACGGGATTGAAGAAGTGCATGCCGACGAAACGCTCCGGCCTCGCGAGCGTCGCGGCCAGCGCCGTGATCGAAATCGACGACGTGTTCGATGCGATGATTGCCTCGCCGCTCACCACCGATTCGATCTGCCGCAGAATGCGGATTTTCAGTTCCGCGTTTTCCGTCGCGGCTTCGATCACGAGATCCACGCCTGCGAGGCGCTGATAGTCGGTCGAAGTCTCGATACGCGTCAGCGCGGCGTCGCGCGCCGCAGCTTCGATCTTGTCCTTCTCGACGAGCTTCGCGAGACTCGCGGTCAGCGTCGCGACGCCCTTTTCGAGCGCGGCGTCCGTCACGTCGATGAGCACGACCTTCAGCCCCGCCACCGCCGATACCTGCGCAATGCCGTTGCCCATCGTGCCCGCGCCGACGATACCTATCGTTTCGATCTTCGTTGCCATTGCTGCTCCTTTCACAGTCGGTTCCGTTCGTTCCAGCGATGCGTTGCAGTGCATCATCGGCGATACGATACCCGTTTCTCGCGCGAGGCCGTGTGAAAGTCGCATGTGCGTGACGCGACGCCGATTCGTGATTCGTACGGCGCGTTCCGTGAACCGAGCGGACGGTTATCATCCGTGGACTGTCACTGAAGGTCCGCCCATGCAGCCTGTCGATCTGAACCCGAAACGAAAACGTGAAAACCCGCTCGTGTGGATCTTCGAGCCGCTCGAACGCGACCCCGAGTATTCGCGTGAGCGGTTCTTCAATTTCCAGGCCGCGTATCTCGACGGACTCCTTTACCTCGCCGTCGCAACGGGCGACGAGCCGTGGAATGGCCTCGCCGTGTGCACGTCGCACGACAGGCAAGCGAGTCTGCTCGATGACTTTCCCGCGCTCGTGCCGCATCCCGTGCTCGGCAAGTGGCTCTATATTTCGCAAAGCCATCCCGAGTTCGAAACGGTCGCGCAGCAGATGGTTGCGTTGGCGAGCGAACGTGATCCGCGCATGGGCGTGGTGCCCGGAAAGCGCAAGCGGTCGCCGGATGTGATCGATATGAAGGCGTCGCCGCGAAAGACGAAGACGCAGTGATCGCGCGGGGCCGCTACTGCGGGTGAGGCGCTGTCCACTTTTTGTCAGGCGTTTTTTGCCGCCGAAGGCGTGGGCGTTGGCGTGGCTGCGGCAGACGGGTAGTTGCGTTTTCGCGCAGGGCCCGTGCGCGCCACGCCCGCCGCCCCGACGGCAGTGCCTCACCCGATGATACTGACGAACACCCGAGCAATATTCTTTACAGAAATATGCTCATTTTATTCTCTGCCGTAATATTGACGTTTTATTGCCCAAAGGAATATTTGCATTTTATTCCTCGAGAGAATATTCTAGGGATATTCACCACAGGAATAACGTATGAAGATCCTCGTCAGCACGCCGGTACAAATGAGCGAGATTCTACTGTCGGCCAGAAAGGCAAAGGGCTTTACCCAGGCGGAAGTCGCCCGGCGCATGGGCATCAAACAGCCCCGCCTGTCCTTGCTCGAGACGACGGCCACAGCGACCATAACGCTCCAGCAGATGCTCGCACTCTTTGCGATTTACGAACTGGAGCTATGCGTTCAATCCCGTGACATAAGCGAGGCCGATAGCCTCAGCACCACCCAGCCGGAATGGTGAACATGGGACGCAAATCTCATTCTCGCGCCCTTTCGATCTGGGCAAACGGCGAACGTGTCGGCACCTGGATCATTCCCGCCAGAGGCGAGATGGAACTGCGCTATGCCACCACCTGGACGCGCTCCTCCATCGGCCGCCCTCTCTCTCTATCACTCCCGTTCGGGATAGACGAAGCACCTCTGAAGGGGGTCCGTGTACAGAATTATTTCGACAATCTGCTGCCGGATGCCCCCGAGATTAGAAAACGGATCGCCACCCGCTTTAAAACCGAAACTGATGAATCTTTTGAGCTGCTCAAAGCGGTTGGTCGAGACTGCGTTGGCGCGGTGCAACTGCTAGGCGAGGATGACGATCCAGGGCCGTTACGCGCAGCCGAAGGCAAACCGTTATCAGACGATGCAATCGAGACAATCCTTCAGCGCACGCTCGGCTCAGAGCCAGTCACGACAGATGACGAGGACGACTTTCGGATTTCGCTCGCAGGAGCACAGGAGAAAACCGCGTTACTACGCGTAGGTAATCAATGGTTTCTGCCTCACGGCGCAACGCCGACGACTCACATCCTCAAGCTTCCAATCGGCCTGATCGGAAACAAGCGCGTGGACTTCCATACGTCGGTCGAAAACGAATGGCTTTGTCTTGCCATCCTGAACGCCTATGGGTTGCCTGTACCACAGGCTGAAATCATGACGTTCGGGAGCCAGAAAGTGCTATGTGTCGAGCGCTTCGACCGCACGTTTTCGCCCCGTAACGGCGCTCTTTTGCGCTTGCCACAAGAGGATTTTTGCCAGGCACTTGGAATCGCACCGCATCTCAAGTACGAAGAAAAAGGGGGACCCAGCGTCCGACAAATAGCCGACATACTCAGGCATTCCAGAAATGCTACGGAAGACCTCGCTACTTTCATGTCCGCCCATATCCTTTTCTGGTTACTCGCTGCCCCAGATGGTCATGCCAAAAATTTCAGCATCAGGTTACTTGCAGGCGGACGCTTTGAGATGACGCCCTTATACGACGTGATGTCAATCTGGCCAGTAGAAGGCGATGCGGGCAATCAGTGGTCGTGGCATAAAGCAAAGCTTGCGATGGCAATGTGCGGGACCAGCGGTCGACACTACAAGATACGCGATATCAAGCGCAGCCATTTCAACCTCACGGCCCAGCTCTGCCACTACGGCCCCACCGCTGAACCGCTCATCAGCAGCATTCTGGAGAGAACTCCCGAGGTCATCGAGAAAGTCTCGTCTGCTCTGCCGAGTGGATTCCCGGAGCGCGTAGCAGCGCGCATCCTGACAGGTCTGCGCGATAGTTCAGCGCGGCTCCAGGCGATGCCGATGGAGAAATAGGGATCGCAAGTGACGACAGTGCGCAATGGAGGCAAGTGACCGTCCGTCAGTCGCGGCAAAGACACTCACCTCGCCTCGTGAACAAAGCGCGGAGTGCGTTCCGCTATCCGGCGCTATCATGGTGACCTCGGGCGCTCACACGCGTGCGTGGGGGCGAGACAACCCAAATGACCCCTTTCCCACGAAACCAGGATGTCGTAACCGACATGCGAAACGCGCCATACATCAACAGCCGATTGCTGATCGTCGCGGCATTCGTGTTGCCTGCGTTCCTGCTCAACAATGGTTGCAAGTCGACGGCGACACCCGCCGCGACCACGCTGGGTAAGATCAATGACGACGCTGCGCTCGCCGCCCGCGTGAAGCAGGCGCTCGTCGCGGACCCGGAATTGAGATCTTTGCCAATGAGCGTCGCGACATACCGAAGTGTCGTGCAGTTGTCGGGTTACGCGGATTCGGAAGCGCAGATTCAGAAAGCGCTTGCCTTGGCGCGCGGCGTGCCGGGGGTGCAGTCGGTGAGCAATGATCTGCACCTCAGGCCGCAATGAAGCAGTCGACAACCCTTGCGCGATGCGCAGAAACGGCATCGCGCCTCAACGCTAGCTGAACATCTCCGGGCGCAGGTCGCTGACTTCGACCACCACATCGGCAGGCAGGCTCAAACGCCGCGCTGCGGAGAGGATCGCGTCGACATTCGGCGCCTCGTACAAGCAATACGTTTTCCGCTTATCGGCGCTGAGGAACGAGAACAGCCACTTAACACCTTCCTCATCATTGATCTGTCTGACGCCCTCCGCGCCTTGCGCAGTCATTTCAAGTTGCTCGGCGAAATTCCGTTCGATCATGAACCGTGGCATGGTGCTCTCCTTCAGGTGTGGACGCATTGCTGCCGTCTGACTGCATGTACTCACTGAATCAGTTAGTTTTTCGTAGCCTGTGTGCTCGATGCGCACGAAATGCGCTCGAGCAACGCATACATTCCTAGCGTCTTTGCCGTTGCCGCGCTCGATGCAAGCAGCTGTGCCGCGCGGGCTCTGTCGTCGTCGCGAGCGCGAGCGCCGAGCATGAGCGCATATTCGTGGCGTGTATGTGCGAGCCATGGCCAGGCCTGCAAGCGCTCGTCCATCTTGAGCGCGTAGTCGAAATGCGCTTCGGCCGCGCTCCAGTCGTGCAGGGCGCCTGCGAGCATGCCGAGATAGCGCGCCGCCGCGCCGCAGCACAGCGTAAAGGCCGGCACCGTGACGACCTGATCGCGAAACGGAAGCAGCAACTCGTAGATGCGCGCCGCGTGTTCCCGTTCGCCTAGTCGCGCGGCCACTTCGGCGAAGTAGGTCAGCGTGATAAGGCGCTTGCTGTCCACGGGAATCGACGTTTCGATGTTCGACAGTCGCTCGAGACTGCCGCGCGCGTGCGCCTCGTAACCCAGGTCGCTCCATATCAGCATGAGGCCGGGACCCCAGACCGAGTCCTCGGCGTGATCGTCGGTGAAGCGTTTCAGTAATGGCGCGATCTCCGCGAGCCGGCCTTGCTCGCGACGGATTGCAAACATCTGCATGCCGAACACGCCCGTCGCGATTTTCTCGCCGATGCTTTCGGCGAGTTCGAGACATTCCATCGCCTTCGTTTCCGCCTTCGCAAAATCGCCGACCAGAATCGCGCGCATGGCCTGCGCGCCCGTCATGCACCAGCGATCCACGAACTGCTGGCCGCTCGCGGCGATCTGCCGGTAGCGTTCGAGTGCCGCATCGAAGCGCCCGAACTCGCCGATTTCGAGGTAGCCCGTGAGGCATCGGGCGCATGCGTGGCCGATGGAGTGGTCATCGCCCAACTCATCGGCGATCTGCATGAGTTCCGTCAGGACCGCCTGACGATCCGCAAACCTGTATCCGGGCAGCGGATGCGCGCCGACGTGCATCATCTCGCACGCGAGCGCATCGAAAAGGCTCGGACGATCATTCAGACGCCGCGCGAGCGCCACCGCCTCGAACGCCAAGTCGACGGCAGGTGTTGCGCCACCCGTCATATGAAGCGTGCGCACGAGACGGCTCAACAGCCGGCAGCGCTCGACCGTTTCTTCGGCGCCGAGCAGTGCGAGTGCTTCTTCGAGTAGCGGAACGGACGCACTTCCGGAGCCTTCGAGAAACGTTTCCGCGCGATCGAAACCCAGCGCCGCCTGGACCAGATAGCCAGGAAGGTTTTCATCGCGCGCGATTTGCGCTGCCTCATGAAAGGTCTGCATCGCCTCGCGCCTCGCGAGCCGCTGCTCGGCCTCGCCGCGAATCAGCAGGAGCGGCAGCGCATACGTCGCGCGCTCGTGTGAATCGGCGGTCACGCTGGCCGTCAATTGCAATCCGCGTTTGGCATGCGCGATGGCTTCGTCGCATGCCGCCCGCGTGAGCGCCCGTTCGCCCGCACGCTGCCAGTAAGCGATCGCTCGTTCGGGCTGGCTGGCGGCAGTCAGATTCTGCGCGATCAGTTCGGGCTGCTGCTCGACGACTTCCGGATAATGCGCCTCCAGCGCACCGGCGATCATCGCGTGAAACTCGCGCCGGCGGGTGGTCAGCAACGACTGATACGCGATCTCCTGAATCAGCGCGTGACGGAACACATACCCGCCGCCGTCGCCGGGCGCGCTCGGCGCGGGCAGGATGATGTCGGCTTCGGCGAGTCGGTCGAGTGTGCGTTGCAACTCGCGTTCGGGAATCTCCGAAATCAGCGAAAGCAGTTTCAAACCAAACTCGCGCCCGATGGTCGACGCGATCTGCGCCGTCTCCTTGACGGCTGGCTCGAGCCTGTCGAGCCGCGCGAGCAGCGAGCCCTGCAGGGTGTCGGGAATGTCGATTCGTCGCGTGGCCGCGTCGAGTTCTTGAAAGCCGCCGGCCTCGCGCAGCAGATCACTCTGCATGACGGCCTTCGTCAGCTCTTCCACGAAGAGGGGCACGCCATCCGTCTTCGCAACGATTTCATCGAGGACGAGTCGCGGCAGCCGCGTGCCTTGCGTCATGCGCTCGACCATCGCGAAGCAGTCGCTGCGCGAAAGCCGGTCCAGATTGATCTGGACAAGTTGCGGGTAGGTCCAGCCCGGCTTGAACTCCTCACGCGCCGTGAGCAACAGCATCAGCTTTGTCGAGACAAGCCGCTCGATAAGCGACTTCACGAAATCCAGCGTCGACGGGTCGATCCAGTGAACGTCTTCTACGACGACGAGAAGCGGGCAAGCATGCGCCGATTGCGCGATCAGCGCGACCATCACATCGAGGCAGCGACGTTTGAACATGGGCGACGATGTATCCAGTGGAGGAAACCGGTCGCCGGTGGGAATGCCCAACAGCGACGCGAGAATCGACATCGTTTCGTCGTGCGCCACGCTCATCGCGCTGACCCATTCGTCGAGACGCTCGATGTCGCGCGCGACGTCGGCCTTGAGGTTCAATCCGCAAGCGTTCTGCAGCCACTGAAGGACGGGCCGGAACGGGCTGTTTCGATGGTAGGCAGAACAGTGAAGCTGAATGACTTCATGCGCTTCGCCCTCCATGCTGTCGCGAAGCGCGCGCAATACGCGCGATTTGCCTATACCGGGTTCGCCCGTCAGCAGCACACAGCGCATCTCGCCGTTGGCGCTCTGTTTCCAGCGCTGCCGGATCATCTCGAGCTCGGGCACGCGCCCGACAAGCGGTATCACGGTCTTGCCGGTGCGGATCTCGAAACGGCCGATGGCGTCTTCCTGCGCCACTACGCGATGGACGAGAACGCGCGCAGGCGTGCCCTTCAGTTCGCGCCAGCCAAGCTCTTCGAGTTCGAAAGCACCCTTGATGAGCCGATGCGCGGCTGGCCCGACGACGAGCGCATCGGAAGGCGCGACGGCCTGCAGGCGCGCGGCGACGATGGGCGTCTCGCCGACGATCGCCTGATGATCCAGCGAAGAGCCCGCGCCGATCTCCCCCGCAACCACCAACCCCGTTTCGACGCCGATCCGCACGCGTAGCTGCGCGCGGCCCGCCCCTTCCAAGCCGTTTTCGTTGACACGGGCGATGGCGGCAATGATGGCGAGGCCCGCCAGCACCGCGCGTACTGTGTCGTCTTCGTGCGCCTGCGGGTAGCCGAAATAGACGAGCAGCCCGTCGCCGAGATACTGCGCGATGTGTCCCTCATGTGCTTCGATGGCACTCGCGCATACCGTGTGATAGACGCCGAGGATGCGCCGCATTTCTTCGGGATCGAGTCCGCGCGTGAGTTCCGTCGAGCCGACAAGATCCACGAACATGACGGTGACCTGCCGCCGCTCCGCGTCGATGCATGATGTCGTGGACAAGGGCGGCGTCTCAGGCGTCGCATTGGACCGCTTGCACGATGCCGCCGCCGCTTCGCCGTGCTCGACGAGCGCCCTCAGCAGACGCTTGCGGTCGCCCAGCGGAAGGCCAAGTTCCTTGAGATCGTGCTCGGAGAGATCGCCGATTACGTCCCAGTCGATGCCTTGCGCCAAAAAAGCCTCAGCGTGTCCGCCCAGGCCTATCTGTGAAAGCCATGTCGTCAGATCACCAGCCATTCGGTAATCCCATTCGGTAATCCTCTACCCGTCGTTTTGTCTGGCCGCGATCAGACACCGGGCGCCCGTCGCTATTTGCAGGAAGCGCCTAGTTCACTTCGTCCGAAAGCTTTGCGTGATGTTATGAAAGGAGATCGTGTGATCGTGTTGGCTAATATCAACATAGTCGGTAGATCATTCGACCGCAAAGACCGGATCAAGCATTTGCGGCGCGCTTTGGCCAGATGACAAATCGGTAATCTGTACGTCACTGCGCGGCAAGCATGGCGACGCAGAATGAGGCTTTTCCGAGTGCTACGCGACAAAACACCATGTTGTCTCTTCGTTCGAGAATTACGACGGTTGTCGTCACCGTCGCCGCCGTATTTATTTTGCTGGCAGCGGGAGGCTTGGCCTTTATGTATTCAGGCGCATATGACGTCTCCGCAAGTTCGAGAGACAACCCGATCGTTGCGAAACTGCTGCACGGAACTTACGAAGCGTCAATGCACCGGCGCGCGGGATCTGACGTCGCGCCTGGCGATTTGCTGTCGCTCGAGAACATTCGTTCAGGGGCGCGAATGTATGACGCCACCTGTGCCGTTTGCCACGGCGCGCCCGACCGGCCATTGAGTCCTATCGGACAGGGTATTCAACCCGCCGCGCCCGCGCTGCTGTCTGCGAGTCGCCGGAATAAGCCCGCACTGATGTTCTGGACCATCAAGCATGGCGTGAACATGACGGCGATGCCTTCGTTCGGGAAGACGCAGTCGGACCAGGCGATCTGGCAAGTGGCCGCATTTATTTATGCGGAGCGCGGAATTTCGAAGGACAAATACGACCAGCTCGTGCACGGTAGGGCCGAAACGGGCAACACTTCTCTATCACTTCACGGCCCGGCCTCGGAAGCCGACAAGCAGTGACGACAAATGGCCGAAGTGCGTTACCGACCGTTACACATGAGCACGGAAGTTTTCATTTGCCGATGGGTCGAGCGACTATGCTTCAAATGGCCGTTTCAAAGTCGGACGAATGAGCAAACCGACGGGAGGTCTCATGATGAAGCACTCAATATCGCTACTGGCAATCGTCGCGGCCGCCTGCGCACCTGCATCAGCTTTGGCTCAAGCGAATGGCGGTAGTTATTACACGCCGATTCCCCCTCCGCCGCCGCCGGTGGTCTATCAATCCCGCTATGCGCCCCCCGGCGCTTATGGGGCGCCGGGTAGCTATGTCTATCAGACCAGTCCACCGCCTGTCGTGTATTCGCCACCCGTCGGCTATGGCAACGGGCACGGCGGCGGCTGGCATAGGGGCGGGGACCGCCACGGCCATTGGTGACGGAGAACACTTTGCGTTGGCGTATTGCCCGCTAAATTTATTCATCTGACAAAAGTCACCGCGACGCGCTGCCGTAGACCGTCGAGTGAATCTCAGTGGTCGCGGTCCCGGTCGCGTGTCTTTTTCCCGTCAAGGCTCACCTGCACGCCGATAAAGCAGCCGTCGGAGCCGCATTGCCTATCAGACATCGGTGGAAACGATGGGCATGGACAGCGGGTGGAGCGCGGGCGGAGATACGGTCGTGTCCAGAATGCCCAGCAGTTCCCCGTGCGCACTGAACGAATAAGCTCCCTTTAGTGAAAAAGCAGAACAACCTCCCGCTGCATATGAAATCTGGGTACAAACTGAAATCACTGCCGATGGGGCTAACAGGATTCCTAAACGATGCGGATTCATAGCCACCTCCTGGCGATGGATCAATCAGCCCAAGCTACGTATCTACCACTGGCGAATCGCGGCGGAGGCATCAAATCGACCTGTCTGACGGCTCGCCCCGTTTAATACAGGTCGGGTGAAAGAAGACACTAACAGTACATTCCCTGACGGGATCGATACGTTTGCGCGACTTTGTATAGGACGTGGGTTTTTCTGCAAACGTCCCAGGAAGAGGGTGAAAGCCATTTTCTTGCAGAGCTTCGTACGCGCTCGACACGGGTGAAAGAACACATGATCGACATTTGAACGCGGACCATTTTGTTTCGCGAAATGCTGCTATGTCTTGGTGCGTGAATGGCAATGTCCGTCAATGCATGCCGGGAAAGAAGTCACCGCAAACATAGTCGTGACGTGCATTCGTTGGCGCTATATGACGAAAGGCGCGACGCCATATTACGAAAGGCGTAGTGTCTTTTCCGACTAACGATATATCGTTAAGACGTGCGCTTCTTTTATCGCGTACCGGGCTTACCGGCCCCCTGGCAGTCCTTGAGGTGCCATCTGCGTCCTCGAACGCCAATCGCGAATTTGCCGCGATACATGCATCTCCCTTAAGCCGCTAGAAATCCAACGCCAGTAATAACGTCCCATAACGGGTTCCGGCAGCAGGTGAAAATCACCGGCAGCGTCTGTGCGAATGCGCGTGTCGGTCCCTTTCGCCCGTCGCCTGTGTCATAGCGGCTGCAAAAACTGAAATTTGATTTCGTCGTAAAGGAGTAAGCCATGAAGACGACGTTTCTCATGTCTGCAGCGCTCCTAGGCATGTTCTCGATAGCAAGCACCGTTCAAGCCCAGGACACCTCAAGGCAGCAAGATACTCAATCCGTGTCGGCGTCGACCACTACCTCTCCCGGCACAGCGAACCGCACCACGTCGGACACCTCCGGATACGGCGGTATGTCCGGAAGCACGAGTGCGAGCGGCAGTCTGACCCGTCCGGGATGCGGTCATTTGCCACAATGCAGTCCCGACAGCGGTCACTAGATCCGACGTGATAACGGGGCCTTCGCGGAAGTGGAGTGTCGTTCGCGAGGGCGCCGCTTTTCGGTTGCCGTTCTGAACGGCAGCGCGACGACGATCTGTCAGCTTGTCTCAGCATTGTTCTGAGATGCCAAAAAATCCAAAATCGATTTGATAGGGATACCTACTATTATCCCGTCGTCGTGCGCACAGCCTGCGCAGAAGGTGCATGACGACCTTAAGCATTCCATATGTTTTTCATATCATGACAAAGGTCGCAAAACATGCAGTGAAGCGATGTCTGGCTAGTCAAAGCCTTCTTCAATGACAAGCGTGCCGACCGCTATGCTTTCCTTGAAAAGGACGCAGTCGGACCATGCGACTTAGCAAGAGCAAGCGCGGCGCGCACGCCATATCCACATTCAGCGCCTCAGTGCGAATGCGCGGGGACTTCTGCTCCTCGACAACCCACCAGGAAATCGAAATCGCAGCCCTGATCGGCCTGCAGCACGTGGTCGATGTAGAGGTTGCGGTAGCCGCTTGCGTCGGCGGGATTGGCCTGCTGCGTTTCTTTCCATTTGGCGAGTCGCGCCGTCATTTCCTTCTCGTCGATATCGACGTGCAGACGCCCCGCGTCGCAATCCAGTTCGATCCAGTCGCCGTCGCGCACCACGGCAAG
>NZ_JACFYJ010000101.1:0-28425 GCF_037126505.1 Paraburkholderia bengalensis | reverse complement strand
GGCGCGCCGGGCCTGCCGCGCGCGCTACGAGGCGACGGGCGGCACGCGCTTCACCCTCAGACTCGCGAGCGCGATGCCCGCGATCACGCAGGCTAGCGCGACGCCGTGCGCGAGCGTCGGGCGCTCGTCGAGGAAAACGATGCCATAGACGGCGGCCGCGACGGGCAGCACCGCGCTGAACACGCCCGCGAGGCTGCCCGGCACGTGGCGGATGCCCTTCATCCACAGCCAGAACGAGAAGATGCTGGCCGACAACCCGTACCAGAGCACCAGCGTCCAGATGCTAACAGGCACGCTCGCGTAATCGAACGCGATCAGCGACGACACGCCGAGCGGCAGCATCAGCAAGAGGCCGAACAGATGCGTGTAGGCGCAGATATCGATGGGGGCGAGCGTTTGCGTCAGGCGCCGCGACAGGATCACATATAGCGATTCGCAGCACACGGCGCCCAGCACCATCAGGTTGCCCGCGAGGTTGCCCGCGAACGAGCTTTCGCTTGCGGCGCCCGCCGCCTGACCGGCATGGGCGAGATTGATGACGACCACGCCGACGATGGCGAGCGCGATCGAGGCGAGCGCGCGGCCATCCGGTTTCTCTTTCAGGAACAGCCACGAAAACAGCGCGACGACGGCGGGAATCGTGCTCGTGATGACCCCCGCCGCGACGGCGCTGGTCCGGTGCACGCCATTGAGCATCAGCAGCGTAAACCCGAATGTGCCGAATAGCGCCTGCAGAAAGAGATTGAGCCATTCGCCCGCTTTCACGCGGCGCAGCTTGCTCGCGCGCAAGAGCGGCCACAGCACGGCCATCGCGATCACGAAACGCAGCAGCGCGAAGAGAGGAACGGGAACGAACGCGACAATCGACTTGCCGATGCCGACGTTGCTGCCGACGAGCAGCATCGCGGCGATGAGGAGCAGGGAGTAGCGGTTCAAACTGGAATCCGGACGGCTAGTTCAGTTAGCATTGTAAAAGGGCGCTAACGATGGCGCAAAGACGAACGGCCGGGCGCGCGGCGTGCGCGGTGAATGGATGCAAATCTTGCGTTCTGCTTGCATCGTGCACTGCAGCACCTGGTGTTTTGCCTGGGCGGCAGCGCGTCTGTCACGTAAGTACGCGGTAAGTTGCAACCCTTATCGTGGGAACTGATCGAAGCCAATGGAAGGCATGCGGCGTTCCCGCTGCTGCGGCGCGGCGCCTGCCATTGCACGAATCGCTATGCGCGTACGCTCGAAGCGGCGCGCGAGGGTGGGAGACACGCCGCGAGCCATCATTCTGCGGTGCCACTACAGGACACGGCGCGACGCGTTGCGCAGCCGCCCGAGGGCGGCGAGCATCGCGAGCGTGCTGGCAAGAATTGATGTTTCATCTTCACCAAGGGGTAGTCGATGTCTGCGATTGAATCGGTTCTTCAAGAACGCCGCGTGTTTCCGCCTTCCGCCGAGATGACGGCGCAGGCATCAGTGTCCGGCATGGACGCGTACAAAGCGCTCGTCGCCGAGGCCGAGCGCGATTACGAAGGCTTCTGGGCGAAGCTCGCGCGCGAAACGCTCAGCTGGAATAAGCCCTTCACGAAGGTGCTCGACGAGTCGAACGCGCCTTTCTACACATGGTTCGACGACGGCGAACTGAACGCGTCGTACAACAGCATCGACCGGCATGTCGAAGCGGGCAACGGCGAGCGCGTCGCGATCATCTTCGAAGCCGACGACGGCACCGTCACCAACGTCACATACAGCGACATGCTGCAGCGCGTGTCGCGCTTCGCGAATGCGCTGAAGAAACGCGGCATCAAGAAGGGCGATCGCGTCGTGATCTACATGCCGATGTCGGTGGAAGGCATCGTCGCGATGCAGGCGTGCGCGCGCATCGGCGCGACGCATTCCGTCGTGTTCGGCGGCTTCTCGTCGAAGTCGCTGAACGAGCGTCTGGTCGACGTCGGGGCAGTCGCGCTGATTACGTCGGACGAACAGATGCGCGGCGGCAAGGCATTGCCGCTGAAGAACATCGCCGACGAAGCGCTCGCGATGGGCGGCTGCGATGCCGTCAAGAGCGTGATCGTCTACAAGCGCACGGGCGGCAAGATCGGCTGGGACGACAAGCGCGACCTGTGGATGCACGAGATCACCGCGAGCGAATCGGATCAATGCGCGCCCGAATGGGTCGGCGCCGAGCATCCGCTTTTCATCCTCTACACGTCCGGCTCGACGGGCAAGCCGAAGGGCGTGCAGCACAGCACAGGCGGCTATCTGCTGTGGGCCGCGCAAACCATGAAGTGGACCTTCGACTGGAAGCCCACGGATGTGTTCTGGTGCACGGCCGATATAGGCTGGGTGACGGGCCATAGTTACATCACGTATGGCCCGCTCGCGCTGGGCGGCACGCAGGTCGTGTTCGAAGGCGTGCCCACCTATCCGAACGCGGGCCGTTTCTGGGAGATGATCCAGAAGCACAAGGTCAGCGTGTTCTACACCGCGCCGACGGCCATCCGCTCGCTGATCAAGGCCGCGGAAGCGGACGCGAAGGTACATCCGAAGAGCTACGACCTGTCGTCGCTGCGCATCATCGGCACGGTTGGCGAGCCGATCAATCCCGAAGCGTGGGTCTGGTACTACGAGAACGTGGGCGGCTCGCGCTGCCCGATCGTCGATACATGGTGGCAGACGGAAACGGGCGGCCACATGATCACGCCGTTGCCGGGCGCGACGCCGCTCGTGCCGGGCTCGTGCACGCTGCCGCTGCCGGGCATCATGGCCGCGATTGTCGATGAAACCGGCCAGGACGTGCCGAACGGGCAGGGCGGCATTCTCGTCGTCAAGCGTCCGTGGCCGGCGATGATCCGCACGATCTGGGGCGACCCGGAGCGCTTCAAGAAGAGCTACTTCCCCGAAGAACTCGGCGGCAAGCTCTACCTTGCCGGCGACGGCTCGGTGCGCGACAAGGAAACCGGCTACTTCACGATCATGGGCCGCATCGACGACGTGCTGAACGTGTCGGGGCACCGCCTCGGCACGATGGAAATCGAGTCGGCGCTGGTGGCCAATCCGCTCGTCGCGGAAGCGGCCGTGGTGGGCCGTCCCGACGAGACGACGGGCGAAGCCGTGTGCGCGTTCGTCGTGCTCAAGCGCGCGCGTCCCGAAGGCGAAGAGGCTGCGAAGATCGCGACGGAACTGCGCAACTGGGTCGGCAAGGAAATCGGCCCGATTGCGAAGCCGAAGGACATCCGCTTCGGCGACAACCTGCCGAAGACGCGTTCGGGCAAGATCATGCGCCGCCTGTTGCGCTCGCTCGCGAAGGGCGAGGAGATCACGCAGGACGTGTCGACCCTGGAAAACCCGGCGATCCTCGACCAGCTGGGCGAGTCGCGCTGAGCATGGCGCGATCGCATGAAACCTTGAAGCCTTGAAACGCCAGGGCGCGGACGGCGCATCCAATGCGGATGCGCCGTTTTCATTTGCACGGCGCAGGGCCCGCGAAGAGCGTCATGAAAGCGGTTGCGCGGACAACCCCGATTGCCGATGCAATATGTTTTTGATACATAGGCGCATGGCCGCGCCACACCGCACTCATCGACACACCATCAATCCGTTGCCCGATCCGCCGCCCGTGACGGAGGCGATGGCGCGCGCGCACGCGCGTTACTGGCGCTTCAACCTCGTGTTGATCGTCGTGCTGATGCTGATTGGCTTCGTCGTCTCGTTCGTCGTGCCGCTCAGTGCGCGGACGCTGGGCGCCGTGCGCTTTGCGGGCTTCAGTCTGCCGTTCTACATGGGCGCGCAAGGCGCGATTCTCTCGTACCTGCTGCTGATCGTCGTCTATATCGTGCTGATGCAGCGCGCCGACGCGGCGTTGCAACGCGCGCTCGAAGCCGGCGCGCAAGACGACCTCGCCGGGCGCGCCGACCGATGAAGCTCGCCAATCGGCTGATCCGTTCATACTCGCTCTACACGCTCGGCTTTCTGGCGTTCATCTATCTGCTATGGCGCATCGAGGCCGCGAACGGGCCGGGCATGTGGATCGGCTATGTGTTCCTGTTCGTGCCAATTGCCGTGTATGCGGTGATCGGGCTGTTGTCGCGCACATCGGATCTCGTCGAGTACTACGTGGCGGGGCGGCGTGTGCCGTCCGTGTTCAACGGCATGGCGACGGCGGCGGACTGGCTATCGGCGGCGTCGTTCATCGGTCTCGCGGGCTCGATCTACGCGACGGGCTATGACGGCCTCGCGTACACGATGGGCTGGACGGGAGGCTACTGTCTCGTCGCGTTCTTGCTTGCACCGTACGTGCGCAAGCTCGCGCGCTATACGATTCCCGACTTTCTCGGCACGCGCTTTTCGAGCAATGCAGTGCGCGGGCTCGCGGCGCTGTCGGCGATTCTGTGTTCGTTCGTCTATCTCGTCGCGCAGATTCAGGGCGTCGGGTTGATCGCGACGCGCTTTATCGGCGTCGACTTCGCGATCGGCATTTTCTGCGGGCTGGCGGGCATTCTGGTGTGCTCTTTTCTTGGCGGCATGCGCGCGGTGACGTGGACGCAGGTCGCGCAGTACATCATCCTGATCGCGGCGTTTCTGATTCCCGTGTCGATGATCGCGCACAAGGACGGCCTCGGCTGGGTGCCGCAGTTCGACTACGGGCGGCTGATGGAGCGCGTCGAGTCGCTCGAGCGCGGCGTGCGCGATGCGCCGTCGGAGCAGGCGGTGCGCGACGATTACCAGATGCGCGCCGCGCTGATCCAGACGCAGATCGACCGGCTGCCGCAGTCGTACATCGACGAGAAGGGCCGTCTCACCGACCAGCTCGACGATCTGCGGCGGCACAATGGACCGCTGCGCGAAATTGCCGATCTCGAACGTCGCATTTCGCGCTTTCCCCGCGACGCGCCGACGGCGCAGATCGTGTGGGCGCAACAGCGCGACGAGATGATGCAGCGCGCGGCGCCGCCCGTGCCGATGCACGAACCGTTTCCCGCCGGCAGCGACGAGGAGCGGCGCCTTCACCAGCGCAATTTTCTGTCGCTGCTGCTGTGTCTGTCGCTCGGGACGGCGAGCCTGCCGCATATTCTCACGCGCTACAACACGACGACGTCGGTGGCTTCCGCGCGGCGCTCGGTGGGCTGGACGCTGTTTTTCGTCGCGCTGTTCTATCTGACCGTGCCCGTGCTCGCCGTGCTGATCAAGTACGAGATTCTGTCGAACCTCGCGGGGCATCGCTTTTCCGAACTGCCGCAGTGGGTGATGCAGTGGCGGCGCGTCGAGCCTTATCTGATCAGTATCGCCGACGTGAACGGCGACGGTATCGTGCGCTGGAGCGAAATCCAGATGCAGCCGGACATGGTCGTGCTGGCGGCACCCGAGATTGCGGGGCTGCCGTACGTGATGTCGGGGTTGATCGCGGCGGGCGCGCTGGCAGCGGCGCTGTCGACGGCCGATGGCCTGCTGCTGACGATCGCCAATGCGCTGTCGCACGACGTGTACTACCACATGGTCGACCCCGATGCGTCGAGCCAGAAGCGCGTGACGATCTCGAAGATTCTGCTGCTCGGGGTGGCGCTGTTCGCTTCATACGTCGCGTCGCTGAATACGGGAAACATTCTGTTTCTGGTGGGCGCGGCGTTTTCGCTGGCGGCCTCGAGCCTGTTTCCCGTGCTCGTGCTCGGCGTGTTCTGGAAGCGCACGACGCGGCTTGGCGCCGTGGCGGGCATGCTCGCGGGGCTGGCCGTGTGCATCTGGTACATCGTCTCGACGTATCCGTTCGTCACGCAGCTGACGGGCTTTGTCGGGCCGCGCTGGTTTGGCATCGAGCCGATCAGCTCGGGCGTGTTCGGCGTGCCGGCGGGGTTTCTGGTGACGGTGATCGTGAGTCTCGTCGACCGCAAGCCCGACGCGTATACGACGGCGCTGGTCGATTACATCCGGCATCCGTGATGCGCTTTGGCGCGCGCGAACCGTCTCGCCGTCAGGGCAGGTGGCGGCGGTGCAAGAGTCCTGCTATAATGCGCGTCCCCGCCGGAGAGATGGATGAGCGGTTTAAGTCGCACGCCTGGAAAGCGTGTATAGGTTAATAGCCTATCGGGGGTTCGAATCCCCCTCTCTCCGCCAAATTCAAAGACAAAGCCCCGTAAATTCAATGATTTATGGGGCTTCTGTTTTTTTCGACCCACAAAACAACCCACGCCGCTACGGTCAGCACCCCTCGCACATTGCAACGGCCTTTGACTGCGCGTGCATCTTTCCCGTGCACTGGCTAAAGCTACATGGACTCGTTGCGAGTATTGACCATACGCCAATGAAAAGCCGCGCACGAGGCGCGGCTAACGTTACATGCCCGGTCTTTGGTGCGCCGGGTCAAGGGCACCCGGCAACGGTCAGATACTTGCGCCTGGCCTCGTCCGATACGCATTGGTCCAGATATTTGCACGCCGGGCACCAGTGACCCGCCAGCACTGTCATCGGGGCCGTTGACCAGGTATGGCCCCGTGCGCACTCCCATTCGAGCTTCGTCGTGACGTTCACGTAGGCGTCCGAGAGGCAGCGCCCGCCACGCTCGCGAGCAATCTCGTTCATTTCCCCAATGGTATGGTTCGAGCGTTCCGCACGGGCGCACTTCGGGCACCATGTTCCACCCTTGATATTTGCGGGCGCGGCCAGCCAGCGGTGTCCACGGCGGCATTCCCAGCGCAGCAGACGCGCGCTCGTTTCATAGGTGTCCGACAGGCATTTGCCACCGCGACTCGCGGCCAACAGGTGCATGTCCTCAAGCCTCGATGAGCGGCGTCCCTGCTTCGCACAGATTGCGCACCAGAAGCCATTGCGTACCCTGGCGGGGGACGTGACCCATTCGTGACCTTTGGAGCAGCGCCAGCGAAGCTTGCCCGTTGGTCCCGCGTATTCATGCGAGAGGCACTGGCCGCCATGCCGCGCCGCGAGCGCGTGCATGTCATCTATGGTCCCTCTCTGACGATCAAAGGCACACGCCGGGCACCACGACCCCGAAACACGAATGCTGGCGGCTGTGGCCTCCCAAATATGACCTTGCGCGCATTGCCAACGCAGTTTCGTGCGGCTGTTCGCGCAGGTTTCGGAAAGGCATTTGCCGCCACGTTCACGGGCGAGTGCACGCATTGCAGTGAGCCAGACTTCGCTATGCTCGTCGTGGGCGCAAGCCGCACACCACTTGCCCTGACGCACACTAATGGTGTCGCCTCCCACTCGTGGCCCCGCACGCATCGCCAGCGTAGTTCCGTGTGGGTATTCCGGTAGTCCGTCGATAGGCACCGGCCACTGTGGCGAGCCGCCAGCCGTTGTATATCGCCAAGTGTCAATGGGGCAGACATTCAGGCCGAGCATCCCGCATCGGGACTCGCCTTGACGTGATTGGCCCCGCATGGACACAGCACCTGGTCGCCGTCGAGTACGCTCGCGCGCCCGTCCTCGTCCATCTCCGTTCCTGTACCCTGTATCGGATGCTCGCCGGGACATTGGCCACAGGTCGCCATTTCCCGGTCAAGGGCGATGCGCCGCTCGCCGTCGAACATCGTGGATGCCGTCGCGATCACGTGCCCGCCCGTCGTCGTTGGATCGCCGTTACATACGAGTGCCTTGCCCATACCTTTCTTTCCCTTCGATACGTTCAATCAAAAAGACAATCCTCGCGGAGCCAGATGAGATTGATGATAAGCGCCCCATAACTACGGCTTACAAGATTGCCGGATCAACATAAGGTTATCGAGTCGCTGCTTCGCAAAATTGAGTTCCAACTCGCTCCCAATCCAGCCCGGAACGTCGTTGGCTTTCTGGCTGATATCACTGTCCATATTGGTGGCAGCCGAAAGATAGGAATCCGCTAGATTCCTACATGAATCCCCGTTCTTCGATTTAATCTGCGATAGCAAACTATTTATCTTATCGTTCACATCAGAAATTCCTTCGTCGTAACATTGCCGAAGAATCATTCCGCATCCAGAAGCACAAGTTAAACGATCCTGCTTTGTCCGATTCATGCACGCTTGAAAGGCGTCTTGATCAGGGTTTGCGGTTTTCGAGAGTGCGATTGAAGAAAAAAATATGCACAGGGTAACTGCAATAATATTGACGATATTTTTCACGATCAGTAACTCACTCAGGTCGAGACAAATTTACTCGCACAAAAATATGTTTCGGGGTTGGTGTTGTAAATTCCATATTTTCTGGAATCCAATCCGTAAAAATATTTCTTGTATACCATGAGAAAGCAAATCTCTCAAAATAGCCGAAAGACCCACCATTCACCAGTTTATTCACCCTATCTATCGTGGTATCAAGGAATCCCAAATCAGCCACTCTGCTTATATTTCGCGTATGATCGTGATGCTTCCATATCCAAAAAAAGCCACCACTGTCGCAACCCGCATGGGAGTTAGTTGCAAGAATATTGGGGTTAAAGCGCGGAGCCCATTGCTTCCGCGTTCCAATGATACCTATTATATGACCGTGCGCATCCCTCTTGGTTGGATCATCCCAGTAATGAGTGGACGTTTGCGTAATTCGCGATTCCCCGACATATGCGCCGGAGTTAGTTGGTTGCGCAGTAAAATCCCCGTAGGCATCATACGCACTAGCCCAAGTCAATTGCATAATTCACGCCCATAAAATGCAGCATAGTACTGCGCCATTGGAATGTTTGGATTTGGCGCGCCATGGCCGTATTCAGAAAATGTCTTCCATCGGTCTGTTTCGATATACGTCTGAGCCAAAATATCGCAATCCGCTCCGACGAGGAATCGAACGAATATTTTCGAATCGTCCTATTTAGGTCGCGAAGGTGCGGAGAGATGCGCGCAACCACGTCGTGTGCAGTTAATGTATTGGACACCAATGTCCGAGTTGACCCCGATTGCGTAAGCCACGACTTTGCGGGCAGCAACTGTTCTACCTCTTGGACTCCAATCCATTTACATTTTCTGAAATGTCGAATGAAAGCAAGTGAATGAAAGAACCAGAGCTTCTTGCCACCAGCCAGTGAGGGCACCTGATCCATGAACTGAAGTTTTTTCACGAAGCTGATAAACCTGTCATAGCCGTCCGGGTCGGTATCCTTGCGCTGGCCGAAATACCCATCCGGCTTATTGAGGTCCTGATAGCGCGGGTCGTTGTTGGCCGGGTCCCACTCGCTTATCGTGTGACACACAAAACCGGTAAGCCCATCGCGTACTCTGTCGTTGCGCTGCACGTAATAAGTGAGTTGATCGTCCAGGCTGAACTGTGGATCATCCTGATGGGTCTCGTAAGCTGTCGCCGTTGCGTCGCCGACAAGCTGACGCAGCTTGTAGTAGCTGAACAGACCATCGGCACCGAGTGGTGCGTTATCGCTGTCGACCTTCCTCCAGCCCGTGAAGAACGGGAAGTCCGCGTCCGACAATTTCACGACGGACGTATTGCTGATATCCAAGTAACCCTGCGTGCCGCTGGCGTCAAACGGCACGGCCACCCATGTCGCATTGTTCTGGATGTTAAGCGTAGGAGAGTCTGCCAGAATGCGCCCGAAACGCAGCATCTCGTACCCATCGCTTGGACACGCCGGATAGAGCTTCGTCGCCCGCTCATAGAGGTTGTATTCGTAGTCGTTGCTCTTGTCCTTGACGGGGTTCGGTGTCAGCAGCACGCAATTGCCGTCGCCGTTTTCATCAAGCCATGCACTATCCTTGCGGTAGACCTTCTTGCCGTTGCCCGGTTTTACCCCGTCAGCGGCATCAAGCAGCCATGCTGCAAGTGCCGTAGGTGAAGTGTTCTGCGATGGGTTTGCTGGCGGCGTGTAAAGCTGCTTCTGAGCAGTGAGATCCAGCAGGTTCATGTACAGCGAATAGAACTTGAGGGTGCGCCCGTCGCCCGTGTCGGTAACGTGACGCAGCAGCACAAATCCCGTGTTGGTATTCAATGCCTCCTGGCCCGTCGTCTCATCAAAATGGCCGTCTGAAATCGGGTTCTGGCTAACACGGTAAGCAATCACCTCGCCGTCGGCGATGGCCCGCACGGGTTCAGCGGTGGTATCCGGCACAAGATGGATACCACAGTGCCAGCGGCGATCAAACGTCACCGGAAAAACGCCGTGATAACCCGGCTCGTACTTCTCGACCGCCGTCATCATGGGGTCGGTATCGGTTGCGTCACCGGTGAGGCCGGACTGCGGCAGGTAGTGCTCGATGTTGTCGTTCGCGCGCTCGCTGTATTCCGTATCGTTGGTGGCAAGATTCGCCCGCGATTATGTATAGTCGTAGTCGGTGACGGTGACCTTGCCCGTGGTCAGGGCGCGCGCGATCTCGAACTGGTGGACGTGTTCCTCGTCGATGCGCTGGCCGTCGCGGTCCTGGTATCGTAGCGTCGCATACGCGGGGCCGTGCTTCTTGTAGGCGGCGGTCGAATCGCACAGCACGAGCGTCGGGCCGTTGTAGAAAAACGTGATGCCCCATTCCTGCCACAGGCGATTCAGATAGCCCCAGTCGCTCTCCCAGAACATGCGCTGGTAGTCGCGCTTCGGATACTGCCGGCCAAAGCCGGGGCCGGCCAGGCGCAGTTCATAGTGGAACGGATATTTCTTCAGGATCGTTTCGGAAATTTCCACGACCGTCTGGTCCTGGAAGATTCTTGAGTCCTGGTTGAGGGTCGCTAAAAAGAGCCATGGGCGAATCCGCAGCCGGTAGAATGCGCGCCGCGTGTCCGCGCCCACGCACTGCGCCGCCACGATCAGGCCGGTGATCTCGCGCACGTCCGCGCCGATATTGATCGACGGAGACACGCCGATGGTTCCCGTCTCGTAGGTGCCGCTACCCTCGGTGGCGATCTTCACAGTCACCTGCTTGCCGACCAGTTCGTCCACCTTGACCATGGCTCTCGCCTCATGCACGGTCAGGCCGATATCGTCCTTCGTCGCGATCTCCACGGTGTAGTCGTAGAGCCTGCCGAGCTTTTCGGTGCCGGTCAGGCGCGATACCGTGAAAAGGCATTCATCCAGCCACTTCCGCAGGGCAGCGCTGGCGATCTCCAGCGTGCGGGGTTGGTCAAGCCATGACATGCGATGCTCCGTGGTCAATCGGGAAAGAAGATCGGCGGACTTCGCGCACGCCATACGCGGCGGCCACCGGGCGATCAGGCCGCGCCGTCCCGGATATAGCACCGTGGCCGTGAGCCAGACGGTTCGCCACGTTGCGCGCGCAACCATTGACTAGCCGGTTCTACACCCGACGATGGACGGATGCAATTTTTGAGATGGCCGCGCCGGGAAAATTGACAATAAATGACTCTTTTTTTGGAAGGCTTTCAATGGGTGCACGCGGCGCAGAATAGTGCACGTCGTTACTGGCCCCGGCTATGCGTCCGCGCTCCCTCTGTGCGTCCCTCCTGAAGTATCGCCAGCAATTCCTCGTCGGACATTTCACGCACGCTGCGCGGCGTCGTGTTGACCTCTGCGCTCACCTCGGCATGCTGGACCGCCTTGCCGAAACCCCGGTCCAGCAGTTCGCGCGCCGCCGCCAGCCGCGTCGCCTCGTTCTCGGCGTGGCGCATCAGGTCCACCAGGCGTGCCACGGCCTCGCCGCCTCGTCGCGCGAGACGTATTGCTCGTCATACGTGGCAGGCGATACGGTTACAGGATCCGCGGCTTGGCCGACGGCGCCCGCGTCCTCGTCGTCCTCGTAAAAGCAGCCGGGGGTTACGACCGTCATTACGCGATTATCGCCGTACGGTAAGGAGTATTAACCGATGTCCGAGCGGGCCCATCGCTCCACCACGCCAACCGGCAAGTCAGCACTCCGATCCGTGCCTTCCGTCGTCCCAGCCCGCGTCATAGCAACCGCAGCATCAGCGAACGCCGCGATCCGCATTCGAACAAACCGCATTCCCAACCACGACCTCAGATCCCCTGAACGCGTCCCGATGCCAGCACCGGGCCCGTAGGCTGACCGCTTGGCGAGCCGCCATGCGGTTCCAGCGATACCGCGAACACCGTCTGCGGCCCAAGACTCTCGATCTGCTCGCGACTCACAGGCAAGACGGTCGGACGTTGCGGATCAATGACGCCGAGCGACACCGGTTTCGATCCCTCGGGAATCATCCACATCTGGGTCGACCGGTCTGCGGCAATGGCGAAGTCGCGAGGCGGCACGACCACGATCTGCGCGTGTCGCGCATCTACGGTTGCGGTCCAGCCTTGCCCCGCGCCCCGTCGCCCGAGCGTCGCAACCAGATACTGCGCACCCGCAGACGGCGCCCGCGCGTTGTCCAGCAGCGCGGTTCTGACGAGGACAACGACGAGCACGCAAACAGCGGCGGCCGACACCAGTCCCGTCAGACGCCAGAACGGCAGACTGTTCCACAGACCAACCTGTCGGCCGGTCTGTGTCCAACCCAGCCTTGATTGCACGCGATCCCAGACCCAGGACGGCGGCGCCTCTGCGCCGATGTCTTCGCCGAGCGGCATCAGGCGTGTCTGCCAGCGCGCAATCGATTCGGCCATGCCCGGCTCCTGCTGGGAGGCGAGTTCGATTTCACGGCGCTCGTCGGCTCCGAGCACGCCGAGCACATACTCCGCGCAGCGAAGGTCGTTTTCGTCGGAGAAGGCGGGTGTGTTCATTTTTCGAGGCAGATCTTCAATTGCATCAGGCTGCGCCGTATCCAGCTTTTCAACGTGCCGAGCGGAACGCTCATTCGCGCGGCCAGCTCCGGGTACGACAAACCCGTGAAAAAGGCCTCCCTGATAGCTTTTCTTTGCGTGTCCGGCAACGTTTGCAGACACCGTTCCAGACGCCGCCGTTCCTGACTGAGTTGTGCCAGCGCGGCAGGTGTCGGCGATTCGTCGACGATCTCTTCGACGGACGTTTCATCGAGCGGTTGGGTGCGGCGGCGCCTGAGCCGGTCGATGGCACGGTTGCGCGCGATCGTGCCCAGCCACGTCATGGCACTGGCCAGTTCGGGATTGAAGGTGGCCGCCTGGTTCCACGCGGTGACGTAGACGTCCTGAAGCAGATCTTCGGCTTCGGAACGGTCGCGCAGCATCTTGATGCAGATAGCGAAGAGGGTGGGCGACGTGCGTCGATAGAGCGCCTCGAAGGCGGCCCTGTCGCGCGTGGCGGCGGCCGAGAGCATGTCGTCCAGATCGCTCCGCCCGGCCGTGCCCGAAGAGCCTGGTGTGACCGGTGTGCCGCGTCTCCCGCCTGGTTGCCTTGAGGACATGTTCCGCTCTGGCTGGCTGATTGAGGTACGCCTTCGTGCGGGGTAGTGTATCAGCGCGACGGGCGAGCGCGAGCGTGCTGCCGCGCTGCGGATGGGGCGGCATCAGGCTCTCTCCGATTGCTGGCGGGTCTCTGAAGCATCGCTTGAGTGACGTCGCGAAGAACCGCGCGGATGCGGCATCCGTATCGTCTGCTCGGCTGTGCCGGCCACTTTAGCGCGACGTGACTAGCGGGACGTGACGAACCAACCGTGCAACGGAAGCGCAACGTCGGCGCATCGCATTTGCGCCACGCGTCGCCGGTATGACGCGGGCGCCGCCAGAGCGCCACCCAGCGCCACCCAGCGCCCGCGATTTCCGGCTTCAGGCCGTGTTACCCGGCCCTCTGAAGCGCCTCCGCGACAGCGTCATTGCAGAACTTTTCGCTGCTCGTCTTCGCCGCGAGGCGCAAGCGCAGATGCCGTGTCGTCGGCCGGCACAGTGTTTTTCGTCACTTGTCCGGGCGCTCGTCCCCAAGGGCTGGAAACCGGTTCGCTGTGATAGGTCATTCCCGATGTCGCGGCGCCGTGAGCGCCCCCGCTGCCAGTCCCGCCGTTACCGTTGCCGCCCGCCAGCGCCGCTGTTGCAGACAGCAAGACGATAGCGCCGATCGTCATTCGCGAAACGCGAAGTGCATGCATTGCATTGCTCATCCCATATCTCCTGATCGCGGCACGAAAAAACGGCGTGCCTGACTTTGTATACGCGGATGAGGGGCGCGCAGATGCAACAATTTCGCGTCACGAAGCTTCGCCAGGCATGCGGCGCGTCGGCATCGTGTAGCCGCGTGTAGTGCCGACCGCACGTCGCGCGGTCGTAGTGCGTGCGCGGCCGTTCGAACAGGGCGGCGCTCGAAACGAACATGCGCCCGCACGTGACGAGGTGACGAGGTCAGCATGGCCGTCGACGATGTTCTGCAGGCGATCGTCTATTCGCTGCGCAGCGGCGAAGAGTCGTGGTCCTTCAATCGCGCCGCCACAGTCACTCGACCAGTTTCGCCACGATCGGCTCGACCACTTCGCGCTGCCGCTCGGCCTTGAGGCGATAGAGGGCATCCGTCGGATGCACGCCGTCGATCAACAGCGAACGCCAGTCGTGCATCGCGCCGATGTAGCCGTACTGCCGGATCAGCGCGAGCCGGTAGTGCTTCGCCATCTCGTCGACGACGGCGACATAGCGCGGCACGATCGTCCTGTTCGCGGCGTAATCGACGGGGTTCGGTTCCTCGAGCACGACGATGCGGCCGGCGCCCTGCGATTGCTCGATGAAGCGCATCAGGTGCGCGCGAAACGCGGCGGGCGGCTCCTTGACGTGATTGTCGGCGTCGTTGAGCGCGAAGTTCACGATCACAATATGGGCCGGCGACGTCGCCACGAACTGCGCGTAGGGCTGGCCGTATCCGTTGACGCCTTTCTCGCGATCGACGAGCGTCGCGCCGGGCACGCCGTTGTTCTGCACGATCACGTGCGGTCCGAAACGGGCGCGCAACGCGGCTTGCAGGAGCGCAGGCGGGTTGTTGGGCGTCTGCCACGACTTCCTGAAATCGTCGGAGGTCTGGTAGCCCCACATCGTCGAGTCGCCTTGCGCGTCGATGATGATGGTTCTGTTCGACGCCGACGCATGGGCGGACGCGCTGGCGGCATCGGCGGACATCGCGGCGATGCCGAGCCACGTCGCGCCCAGCACGCGCGACCATGCCGCGCGCCGGATTGACTGTTGGATTGCATGCGGGATGGCGTGTCGGTTGTCGAGGGTCATGGTGCCTCGCGCGAATCAGTTGACGGTAGACGCCGCGAGCGAAGCGTGCAGCGTCACAAAGCACAACACGAACTTGATGCACAATCGAAGCTGGCTTCGCCACACACGATCTCCACGAGGAGCAGAGATGAGAGTTTCAGATCTGGAAGGCGCGTTACTCGATTACTGGGTTGCACGGGCAGACAATCTGCCGAAGCCGCGCGTCGACGACGGCTTTTGCTGGATCGAAGAGCCTGCCTGCGACGGTGATCCCGCGGGCGCGCTCGAAGCCGCCTTCGCGCCATCGACGGACTGGGCCCAGTGCGGCCCGATCATCGAACGCGCGCGAATCCATCTCGTGCCCGCCGCAGCCGGCGAGCATGCTGCATGGACGGGCTCCGTTCCCGCCGGCGCAAGCACCATCGAACAGGCGGGCGCCACGCCGCTGATTGCCGCGATGCGCGCCTTCGTCGCCAGCCATTTCGGCGACACCGTCGCGGAGCACGCGAACACGCACTGAGCGCCGCGACGCGATTCACTGCCGCGTCAAAAACACTCGAACACGACTTCGACCGTCTGATTGCCTGCACTGCGCACACCGTTCGTGTGAATTTCGACGGTGTGCATCTGCTTGTCCTGGTCGCGGCAATAGGCCCTCGCATGCTTGACCCCGGCATTGCGCACGCTATTCCACGATGCCAGGTTCCAGCGCGCGTGACTCGTGACCGAGAGGTAGCCGTTCTGCTTCCTGTCCACGCCGGATACCGCGGTGCACGCGGCAAGTACGCCGATGCCGGCAAGCAGAATGCACTTCTTCATAGTCCTCCCTCGGTTGGCGCATTGTCGCGGGCGAGGCCCGGTCAGGCAATCGGAAAAAAACTCTAGCGGTAATCACGCTGTCATCGACGATACTCGATGACAAACCGCGACATTACATTGCCCTTTCGCAATTGTCAGCGTAGCCAGCGCGAGCGTGCCATCAGCCTGCTTATGATGTTCACGCGATGTCGACGCGGACGGAGCCGGCCGATGCTCGCCCGCCCATGATCAAGCCTCAGGAGACAACGATGCTTCCCGCCGCCGTTACCTATGACGACCTCGCTGCCGCGTTCGAATGGCGCATCCCGCCGCAATACAACATCGGTGTCGACGTCTGCGACAAGTGGGCGGATGGCAGCGGGCGCCTCGCGTTGATCTGCGAGACGCACGAAGGGCACGCAACGCGCTATACCTTCGACGAACTGAAGTCGTTGTCGGACCGTTTTGCGAATGCGCTGCGCGACAGCGGCGTGAAGAAGGGCGACCGCGTCGGCATCTTCCTCGCGCAATCGGTGGAAACGGCGCTCGCGCATGTCGCCGTCTACAAGTGCGGCGCCATCGCGGTGCCGCTCTTCGCGCTGTTCGGTCCGGATGCGCTGCAATATCGCCTGTCCGACAGCGGAGCCGTCGCGCTGGTCACGGACCTGGGCGGCGCGCAGAAGATCGCTTCCGTGCGCGCGAGCCTCACCGATTTGCGCACGATCTTCTGTGTCGATGTGGACGACGCCGATCCCGCGCTGCAGGTGCAATCGTTCTGGCGGGCGCTCAACGGCAGCGCCGCGGCGTTCAAATCCGAAGCGACGTCCGCCGATGATCCCGCCGTCATCATTTACACGTCCGGCACGACGGGCAAGCCAAAGGGCGCGCTGCTCGCGCATCGCGTGCTGCTGGGTCATCTGCCGGGCGTGGAGATGCCGCAGGCGTTCTTCCCGACGAACGCAACGCTGATGTGGACTCCCGCGGACTGGGCATGGATCGGCGGTCTGTTCGACGTGCTGCTGCCCGCATGGCATCACGGCGTGACGGTGCTGGCGCGGCGCTTCGAGAAGTTCGACGGCGTCGCCGCATTCGACCTGATGCAGCGTCACGGCGTCACCCACGCGTTCTTGCCGCCGACCGCGCTGAAGATGATGCGCGCCGTCGACCGCCCCGAGCGCTGGCAGCTCTCGCTGCGCGCCGTCGCGAGCGGCGGCGAGTCGCTCGGCGCGGAGTTGATCGCGTGGGGGCAGCGCGCGCTGGGCGTGACGATCAACGAGTTCTACGGACAGACGGAATGCAACGTGGTGGTCGGGTCGTGCGCGACGCTGTTCGAGCCGCGTCCCGGTTCGATGGGCAAAGCCGTGCCTGGTCATCGCGTGGCGATCGTCGATGCCGCCGGACAGGCCGTGCCGCGCGGCGAACCCGGGAACATCGCGATTCAGGCGCCCGACCCGGTGATGTTCCTCGGCTACTGGCGCAACGAAGCCGCGACGCGCGACAAGTTTCGCGGCGACTGGCTGCTGACGGGCGACATGGGCGTGATGGACGCCGAAGGCTACATCCGTTTCGTCGGCCGCGACGACGACGTCATCACGAGCGCGGGCTACCGGATCGGCCCCGCGCCGATCGAAGACTGCTTGCTGCGGCACCCCGCCGTGCGGATGGCCGCCGTGGTCGGCGCACCCGATGCGCAGCGCACCGAAATCGTCACGGCGTTCGTCGTGCTGAACCCAGGCCACGAGGCGAACGACGCGCTCGCGCAAACGCTGCAGCAGCACGTCAAGACCCATCTCGCCGCGCATGAGTATCCGCGCACGATCCATTTCCTCGAAGCGCTGCCGATGACGGCGACGGGCAAGGTCATCCGGCGCGAGTTGCGCGAACGCGTCTCGCCGCAGGGCTGAGCGGGCGAGGGCGCGATTCGCTCGCAGCCGCTTATGACCGCTGATGCACGTTTATGCTCGCGCATGTCCATCGGTGCGTCGGTCGATCGACGCCGCGCGCGGCTCACGCCCATTCGCGCGGCGCGTCGTCGTCGGCGGACAGCGTGAGCCCCGCGACGGGCAGCGGCAACGCCGTCTTGTAGCGCACCTGCTTGAGCGCGAAGCTCGAGCGGATGTTCGACACGCCGGGAATCTTCGTGAGCCACTGCACGATGAAGCGTTCGAGGCCCTGCATGTCGGGCACCACGACGCGCAGCAGATAGTCGGCGTCGCCCGTCATCAGATAGCACTCCATCACCTCGGGGCGTTCGCCGACTTCCTGCTCGAATCGGCGCAGCGCGTCTTCGACCTGCTTCTCGAGGCTCACCTGGATGAACACGTTGATGCGCAGCCCGAGCGCCTCGGCGTCGAGCAGCGTGACCTGCTGACGGAACAGCCCGAGCTTTTCGAGCGCGCGCACGCGGTTGAAGCAGGGCGTCGGCGACAGATTGACGGCGCGCGCCAGCTCCGCGTTCGTGATGCGCGCGTTCTGCTGGAGCTGCTGGAGAATCGCGATGTCGATGCGGTCGAGACGCCGCGAGGCAGCCCGGGTATCGGAAGTCATAGTGTAAACATTCCATGAAAGGCGTCGTATCCGGAATAAATACACTATCCGACAGCGCCGCGGCAAGCAAAAGAGACGCACATTTTGCGGTTGCATGGGTAAGCTGACTGGACGTTTTCGAGTCGGTTTTCACCTACGCCTTTCAGCCGGAGTCGCGCCATGACGGATTTATCGAGCGGTGCTCAACCCCTTTTCGACCTCACGCAGGCCCGCATCGACAGTGATCCGCAGGAGACGGCCGAATGGCTCGCCGCGCTGGATGGCGTCGTCCAGCACGTCGGCATCGAGCGCGCGCAATACCTGTTCGACAGGCTGGCGGCGCACGCGCTGGGCAACGGCGTCGCGACGGCGCGGGCCAACGTCACGCCGTACACGAACACCATTCCCGTCGATCAGCAGCCGCCTTATCCCGGCGACCTCGACATCGAAGAGAAACTCGCCGCGGCGCTGCGCTGGAACGCGCTCGCGATGGTCGTGCGCGCGAACCGCGCCTATGGCGAGCTGGGCGGCCATATCGCGAGCTACGCGTCGGCGGCCGATCTGTTCGAGGTCGGCTTCAACCATTTTTTCCGCGCCGACACGGCTGGCGAAAGCGGCGAAGCGCGCGGCGGCGATCTCGTCTACTTTCAGCCGCATTCGTCGCCCGGTGTGTATGCGCGCGCGTTTCTCGAAGGCTTTCTCGACGAAACGCATCTCGAACACTACCGGCGCGAGATTGCGGGGCCGGGCTTGTGCTCGTATCCGCATCCGTGGCTGATGCCCGATTTCTGGCAGTTTCCGACGGGCTCGATGGGCATCGGGCCTATCAACGCGATCTACCAGGCGCGCTTCATGCGCTATCTGCAGAACCGCCATCTGCTGAAGACGGAAGGCCGCAAGGTGTGGGGCTTCTTCGGCGATGGCGAGATGGACGAGCCCGAATCGATCGGCGCGTTGTCGCTGGCGGCGCGCGAAGGGCTCGACAATCTCGTGTTCGTGATCAACTGCAACCTGCAGCGGCTGGACGGTCCCGTGCGCAGCAACGGCCGCATCATCGACGAACTCGAAGCGCAGTTCACGGGCGCGGGCTGGAACGTGATCAAGGTGGTGTGGGGCTCGGACTGGGATGCCCTCTTCGCACGCGACCGCACGGGCGCTTTGTTGAGGGCGTTCGCCCATACCGTCGACGGCCAGTTCCAGACCTTCTCCGCCAACGACGGCGCCTACAACCGCGAGCGTTTCTTCGGGCAGAACCCGGAGCTGGCCGCGCTCGCCGCGCACCTGAGCAACGACGACATCGACCGCTTGCGGCGCGGCGGCCACGACGTGCGCAAGCTGCACGCCGCGTATGACCGCGCATTGAAGCACAGCGGCCAGCCCACTGTGATCCTGGCGAAGACGATGAAGGGCTTCGGCATGGGTTCGATCGGCCAGGGGCGCATGACGACGCATCAGCAGAAGAAGCTCGACGTCGAGCAGCTGAAGGCGTTTCGCGACCGCTTCCGTTTGCCGTTGTCGGATGACGATGTCGAGCAGTTGAAGTTCTACAAGCCAGCGGCAAACAGCCCGGAAATGCAGTACCTGCATGCGCGCCGGGCAGCACTCGGAGGCTATCTGCCCAGAAGGCGGAAAGCGGCATCGCGGGCACCGACCGTGCCCGCGTTGCCTTCCTGGGGGCAATTCGCGCTGGAGTCGAACGGCAAGGAAATGTCGACGACGATGGCCGTCGTGCGCATGCTCGGCAACCTGCTGAAGGACGCGTCGCTCGGTCCGCGCGTCGTGCCCGTCGTCGCGGACGAAGCGCGCACGTTCGGCATGGCGAACCTGTTCCGCCAGGTCGGCATCTATTCGCCGCTCGGCCAGCTGTACGAGCCCGAAGACATGGGCTCGATGCTCTACTACCGCGAGGACACCAAAGGGCAGATTCTCGAGGAGGGCATTTCGGAGGCGGGCGCGGTGTCGTCGTGGATCGCGGCGGCCACGTCGTACAGCGTGCACGATCTGCCCATGCTGCCGTTCTACATCTACTACTCGATGTTCGGCTTCCAGCGCATCGGCGATCTGATCTGGGCCGCCGCCGATCAACGCGCGCGAGGCTTCCTGATCGGCGCAACGGCGGGCAAGACGACGCTCGGCGGCGAGGGTTTGCAGCATCAGGACGGGACGAGCCATCTGGCGGCATCGACGGTGCCGAACTGCCGCGCGTACGACCCGGCGTTCGCTTACGAAGTCGCGATGATTGTCGACGAAGGCATGCAGGAGATGATCGGACGCCAGCGCGACGTGTTCTATTACCTGACCGTCACGAACGAGAACTACGCGCAGCCGTCACTGCCCGACGCGCCGGTGGACCGCGTGCGCGAAGGCGTGCTCAAGGGCATGTACGCCCTCGATGCCGCCGCGCCCGATTTGGCGCAGGTCCAGTTGCTCGGCTCGGGCGCGATACTCGGCGAAGTGCAGGCGGCGGCGCGCATGCTGAAGGACGACTGGCAGATCGACGCCGCCGTGTGGAGCGTGACGAGCTTCACCGAACTGCATCGCGACGGCGTCGCATCGGAGCGTGCGGAGCGTCTGTTCGAAGACGAAGACGCCAAAGGCGCCGCGCCTTACGTGAGCGCCGCACTCGCCGGTTCGAAAGGCCCGGTGATCGCGGCGACGGATTACGTGCGCGCCGTGCCCGAGCTGATCCGCGCGTACGTGCCGCGCCGCTACGTGACGCTCGGCACCGACGGCTTTGGGCGCAGCGACACGCGCGCCGCGTTGCGGGCGTTCTTCGAAGTGGATCGTGTGTCGATTGCGATTGCGGCGCTCAAAGCGCTCGCCGACGAAGGCGCGCTTGCGCGCGCTGTCGTCAGGGAAGCGATCGAACGCTACGGCAGGCTCGATACGTCGCGCGACGCGCCGTGGCAGCGATGATCGCCTGTGCGATGCGCTGGGTCCTACGCTGACCCGGCGTGTCGCATCCGCTCACGTCTGCGCGACGAGCAGATTGGCGTCGCGCGCGAGCAGCCAGCGGCCGTCGAGTTCCTTGCGCAGGATGGTGAGCGTGTTGCCCGCGTGGCGCATCGGCGGCGCTGAGCCGTCTTTGGGCGTGATGGTGATGACGAGGTGCGAGCGCAGGAACGCCCAGTCGCCCAGCACCTGAAGTTCGAGAATGTCGCTCTTGCCGTCGATGTCCACGTTCTTCTGCGCCTCGGAAGCCGCCATGAACGCGGCTTTGCCGAATGGTTTCTGGCCCGGCACCATGAAGACGGCGTCGTCGGTCATCAGGCTCAGCACGGTCGCGGTGTCGCCGGCCTTGCTTGCGGCGAGCCACGTGTCGATCAGTTGGCGAATCGCGCGTTCGTCGTCGGTCATGTTGGGTTCCTCGTTAATCGAAACTGGAACCACCGATTGTAGACGCCGCTTCTTTGTTTCCGTCGTCGTTTCCTTGGCGTCACCTCGCCGCGACGATCACGCCGACGCTCGCGCTCACGACGAACAGCGTGCCCGCCAGCTGCAGCGCCGTCATCGGCTGATGCAGCACGACAAAGCCCGCGAGCGCGCCAATGGCGGGCTCGAGGCTCATCAGGATGCCGAATGACGAAGCGGGCATGTGACGCAGCGCGATCATCTCCAGCGCGTAGGGCAGGAGCGGCACCAGCAGCGCGAGCCCCGCGGTCGCGGCAAGCTGCAGCGGCGCGATGTGCAAGCCGTGGTCGAGGAGTCCGAAGGGCGTCGCGGCCAACGCCGCCGCGATCAGCGACACCGACAGCCCTTCGAGCCCTTTGAACAGCGCGCCCGTCTTCTTCATCAGCACGATGTAGCTGCCCCAGCCGCACGCCGCGCCCGCCGCGAGCAACATGCCAACCGGCTCGCCGATCCAGCCCGCGCGATCGTGCGCGAGCAGCAGCACGCCCGCCACCGCGAGCAGCGGCCACAGCAGCGAACACGGACGCCGCACGCCGAGCGTCGCGACGCTGAGGGGACCGAGAAAGTCGATCGCGACGGCAAGGCCGAGCGGAATGCGCTCGATCGCCGAGAAGAAGCACAGCGTCATGCCCGCCATTGCGATGCCGAGCACGCCCGCCGCGAGCCAGTGCGCGCGCGAATAGCTGCGCAGCCTCGGACGCACGACGAGCGCAAGAATGGCCGCGGCCCATGCCAGCCGGAGCCATGTCGTGCTGAACGCGCCGAAAGCGTCCATTGTCGGCGCGGACAAGGCGGCGCCGAACTGCACGGATGACATCGACGCGAGACCCAGCAGCGCGGCAAAACCGACGTGCCGCGACGTCGTCGCGGTCTCACCGGGCGGGGGCTTGGCGACGAAGTCGGCGGGATTGGCGAGCGAGGAATCTTTCATGTCGGCATGCGCGCAGCGTGTGGGCGAACGTCTGAAATAGGAGAAGAGCGTTCATCATATCGGCGAATCCGGCGTTAAGATATGCTGATAATGCTTATGCCGATATCACGAACGTTGATAATGCGCGACTTCGACAGCAGTCTTCTACGAGCCTTCGTGACGGTCGCCGAAACGGGCGCCGTCAGCGCGGCAGCGGTTCGGCTTGCGCGCACGCAGGCGGCCGTCAGCATGCAGCTGCGCCGTCTCGAAGAGGACATCGGCCAGCGCCTGCTCGACCGTTCGCCGCGCGGCGTGCGTCTGACGGAAGCGGGGCATCGGCTGCTGCCTTACGCCCACGCGATTCTCGGCGCGGGCGAGGACGCGCGCCGCGCGCTCGAAGTCGGCGCCGTCGCAGGCACCGTGCGCCTCGGAATGCTCGAAGACGTGGCCGTCGGCCGCCTGCCGCGCGCGCTGCGGCGCTTTTCGGCCGCGCATCCGCAAGTCGCGCTGGAGATCGTCGTCGATGCGAGCGCCGCGCTGTCGCAGCGCCTCGCCGACGGCGCGCTCGATGTGCTCGTCGGTGATCCGGCGATGGTCGACGCGACGCCGCTCGTTACGTGGACGCAGCCGCTGTTCTGGGTCGGCGCGCGCGGCTATCTGGCCGATGCCGCCGCGCCGCTGCCGCTCGTCGCGTTCGGCGGCGCATGCCTGTGGCAGCAGCAGGTGATGACGATCCTGCGGCGGGCGGGCATCGCCTGGCGCGTGGTCTGCACGAGCACCAGCCTGCCCGCCGTGCAGTCGGCGGTGGAAGCGGGGCTCGGCGTATCGGTGCTGCTCGACGGCAATATCCGTTACGACACGATGCGCGTACTCGGCGCCGCCGACGGCCTGCCCGAGCCGCCCGCCGCCGATCTCGGCCTGTTCGTGCGTCGGGCGCGCTCGCACAGAGGGCGGCTGTCGACGCGCTGCAAACCTTCCTGTGCGAAGCGCTCGATCTGGGCTCGGTCGAACGGCCGTCGCGCGCGCTGCGCCGCTGACGCGCGCCAGGCGTGCCGTTTGGCGAATGCGCGTGATAACCTCGCTTGAACTGGACGCCGTGCAATCCATCATCGATCGCATGTCGGCCGGCAAGATTCATGCGTCATGCATGAGTCGACGTTCGATTCGGCGAGACGTTGCAAGCGCAACAACCAACAACCTAAAACGCTACGGAGAATCTTTGCCCACGACTCCTACGTCGCGTCGGCGGCCCAAGCAGGCGCGCGCCGAATTCGCGCTCGACAGCATTCTTGAAGCCGCCGCCCGCACGCTCGAAGCGCATGGCAAGGCGGGGCTGACGACACAGCGCGTCGCCGATACGGCTGGCTTTAGCATCGGTGCGATCTATCAGTATTTTCCGAACAAGGACGGGCTGGTCGAGGCGCTCGCGCGGCGCGAGCTGGAACGCCTGACGGCGCTAATGAAGGAAGCGCTTGCGCAGCCGGCGCCGTTCGGCACGGGGCTCAACGCGCGCCGCATGATTCGCGCGGTCGCGGCGTTCATCGGCGACCGCCCGCGGCTGTATGGCATCTTGCGGGCGGAGTGGGCCGACGCGCCGCCCGACACGCCGATCGGAATCGGCATGCTGCGCTACTTCGAGATGATTTCGTCGGCGCTCAATCGCGAGAATCCCGAACTCGGCAAGCGCATCGCCTGCGACGAAGCACGCTTCGTACTGTTTCGGGCGATCTCCGGCGTCGTGCTGGCCACCGCGATGGAGCGGCCGCAATATCTCGGCACTGACGCGTTCGAAGACGAAATGGTGCGCCTGATACTCGGCTTTTTGAACTACGAGCTCGGCCCCGACACGCCGCGCCTGCCGCGCAGGATGACAGTTTTACAAGCGCACGAAAGTTGTGAGGATTCCTCGCATAAGCAACAGTGAGCTTGCGAGAGCTTTTCCCAGGATGTCATATTGTGCGTCCGAGGGCTGCGACCGCCTGCCAAACTTGCTTGCCATGCAATTCCGGCGGACAGGATCGATTGACGCAGGCGGCGACGGCCTCTTTCACCACATATCAATTCGATGCCGCCGCGACGACCCCGTAGTCGAGCCGCGTGGACGGTGCGATCGGGGAAAGACATGAACCATCATCAGATTGAGCTGGATCTCGACCATCTCGAGCAAGTGCTGGCGCGTATTTCCGGCACGGATCACATTCCGCTGTCGTACTGGCGCAAGCGGGTCGACGATGTCACCGCCGCCGTGAGCATTCCGGCGCAAAAAAACCGCGCATTGCGGCTGAACGAAGCGCTGAGCGCGCTGGAGTCCCGCGCGGCGGACTGATCTTTCCACGGTGCGAACGGGCGCATGACGCAGCCGGTCATGCGCCTCATCGTCATCCGGAGTGCGGGCGCGGTACAAGGGCGCGCGTTACCGTCGGATGACGCCCATCAGCAGCGTGACCAGGAAGATCACGATGAAGATGAAGAAGAGCACCTTGGCGATTTCGGCCGCGCCGGCGGCGACCCCTCCAAAGCCGAACACGGCGGCGATGATCGCGATGACGAAAAAGATGGCAGCGTAGCGAAGCATAGAACCCTCCAAGGCTGGATTGCTGGACAGATCGGGGCGGCAGCCGGTCGGTGCCGGACGGTAGTGCGCGGCGGTGCGGCGCGTCGGTGCGGTGTTTCTCCGCCGTCAGGGCACAGCATCGCGCGTGCCCGCTTCGTACAGCACCTGTTGTCTTCAGGCAACAGTTCGTTAATCCCAAATGAAGGGATTATGCGCCGACGATTATCGCGGGCTAAAACGTGCCGTATCGCGAAAATCGACCTGGCGCATCAAGCCGCCGCTAATTCAATGGTAGTGCGTCAATCGAAAGAAAATCATCGAAAACGTTTGCCGCCGATATTTTCTTCGACACACTAATCATATCCCCGCGCATGTTCCGTTTCATTCCAATGGATTTTGCGGTTTGATTTTTCATTCGCGTACGACGTTGGAAACGTTTGCGCGGTCGCGAGCGCATACGCGCGCATCTGGACGGCGGGTTCCGCCGCTGCGCAGATGCCATCCAACGCAAAGTTGGACCCCAATTCATTCGCAAAATTTCGTCAGATGCGCGCTAAAATGCGCGTCGTTTTCCGACGATGTCGCGATAAAGGTGAGTTCAGCCTGCATCTATCGGGCCGCGGCTGTTATCGAAAGCCGGCCGCTTTCATTGCGCTTTCGGCGCGTTCGACGCAGTGCTTTGTTTGATTTTGTCCTACCAATCGGATTGTGAAATACGGGGTTGTGAAATACCGGGCGGCGAATAGGGATGCAAAGCGGCTGCAAAGCACGGCGGTGCGGATGATTAATCCGCCCGGCGTCGCCCGCGGCGTCAGTATTTAAAAAGAAGAAGACCAGAATATGCCAATCAGGATTTTGTCGATTTTCGGCACGCGGCCGGAAGCCATCAAAATGGCGCCGCTCGTCAAACAGCTGGAACGCGATGCCGATATCGAATCAGTCGTCTGCGTGACGGGGCAGCATCAGCAGATGCTCGACCAGGTGCTCGACCTGTTCGGCATCGAGCCGCACCACAATCTCGCCCTGATGACGGGCAACCAGACGCTCAACGAACTGGCCGCACGCATCATCGCGGCGCTCGACGACGTGCTGGCCGCCGTTCGGCCCGACCGCGTGCTGGTCCACGGCGACACGACGACGGCCTCGGCGTCGGCGCTGGCCGCGTTCCATCGGCGTATTCCCGTCGGGCATGTAGAAGCGGGTCTGCGCACGGGCGATCTGCTCCAGCCGTGGCCGGAAGAGATGAACCGCCGCGTCGTCGATGTGATGAGCGATCTGATGTTCGCGCCCACGGCGAGCTCGAAGGCAAATCTCGCGCGAGAGTCGCTGCACGGCCGCGTCATCGTGACGGGCAATACCGTGATCGACGCGCTGAACCTGACCACGGCGCGCATCGACAGCGACGCCGCGCTGCGTGCCCGGCTCGACGCCCACCTGCCGCTACTTGACGACGCACTGCCTGTGCTGCTCGTGACCGGTCATCGCCGGGAAAGCTTCGGCGAGGGCTTCGCGAACGTCTGCGCGGCGCTCGGCGATCTGGCCGCCACGGGCGCCGTGCAGATCGTCTATCCCGTTCACCTGAATCCGAACGTGCGCGGGCCGGTGCAGGCGTCATTGAGCGGTGCGCGCAACGTCCACCTGATCGAGCCGCTCGACTATCTCGGCTTCGTGCGCCTGATGCAGCGCGCGTCGATCATCCTGACCGACTCGGGCGGGGTGCAGGAAGAAGCGCCCGCGCTCGGCAAGCCCGTGCTCGTGATGCGCGACGTGACCGAGCGGCCGGAAGCCGTCGCAGCGGGGACGGTGCGGCTCGTGGGCACGCAGCGCGAGGCGATCGTGCAGGCCGTGTCGGCCTTGCTCGACGATGTCGACGCGCACGCGCGTTTGCGCGCCGCCTCAATCCATACGGCGATGGCCATGCGTCGGCGCGGATCGTCGCGGCGCTCACGGGCCGTCCGTTCGACGAATTCACGAGCATCGACGCCGCATCCGGCAGCGGCGGTGCGCCCGCCGCCGGATGCGCGCCCGCGGACTGCTAGCGCGAACGCGCATGCCTCAGCGGGATTCAGCGCGCGCCATCCGCGCCGATATCACGCTCAGATGCATCGCGTGAGCCGCTAACCGCCCGCTGTCCCAGATTAACCTTGCCGCACGGCCCGCTTCGGTGGCTGCGCGGCGATCGAGAGACCATACACGTGATTTCCGCCATGCCCACGCGCCGTCTCGCGCGTTTTCGTCCGAATGCATTGGCCGCGCTGCTGTTCATCGCGACGGCCGCCCAGGCCCAGCAGCCCGCCGATGTCGCCGGCAGTTTCGCGCAACTCGGCAGCGGCCGGCTCGCGACGCGCACCGTCGCGCTGACGGAGCTCGGGCTGCGCGAACCCATCGTGCTGCGCGCGCCGGACGGCCGCCAGGAGCTATATCTGCCCGTGCCAGCCGGCGTCGCGCTGAGCGATGCTTCGCTGCAGATCGACGGCGGCTATTTGCGCGGCAACGGCGGGCGCACGACGATGCTGGTGTCGCTCGACGGCGCCCCCGTGTTTTCGCGCAGCCCGACGCAGGATCAGGGCGACGGCTCGGCGACGCTCGGCGTGGACGGTGCGCCGCGCGCCAACGGTTCCGTGCGGGTCGGGCTCGACTGGTCGTCGGTGATCAGCGACAGCGCGTGCAGCGATCAGACGGCCATCGGCAATGTGTGGCGCATCGCGCCCACCACGCGCTTCACCTATCGCTTCGATCCCGATTCGATCGCCGATCTGCGCAGCGCATGGAGCGCGCTGCCGCACAAGCCCGTCGTGACGCTCGGGGCGCGCACGCTCGGCGCGGGCGCGTTCGATGCCGGCTGGCGTCTCGAAGCGCTGCTGCAGCGCGATGGCCGCACGCCCGTCACGCGCGCGTGGCCGGTCGCGGGCGACACCGTCGATCTGACGGGCGTCGATGTTCCCGCGCCGCTGCGCGCGATTCCCGCGTTCGCCGCGCTCGCGGCGGGCGGCACGCACACGCTTGCGAATCCCGCCGAGGCGGGCGCGCTGGTCGCGCTGACGCCGCGCACGGCGTTCGCGCCCGATCTGATCATCGCGACGACACGCTGCGTGCCACGCTGAAAACCGAACTCGACGCGCTGCGCGAGCAGGTCGCGAGCGCCGCGCCCAATGCCGGCGACGCCTTCGACGCATGGCGCGCGCGCGCCATCGAGCCCGTCGCGAAGCCGCTCGCAGCGGGCGAAGTGCGCCTCGCGCACTTCGGCGG
>NZ_JACFYJ010000100.1:0-28455 GCF_037126505.1 Paraburkholderia bengalensis | reverse complement strand
CACGCGCGGGCGCAGCACGATGAATGGCGGCGCCTCGCTGCCGGGCGCGTCGCCTGCGAGCGCCTGCAGCGCAGCCTTCTGCGCGCGCCACGATGCGACCTGCGCGGCAGCGTCCGGGTCGCGCGCGAGATGCTCGCGAACGGCCGCACGCTCGCTCTCGGGCAGCTCGTTGTCGACGAACGCCGACAGCGCGCGCAGATCGGGCGCGTTCGCGTAATCGGTAGGGTGGTCGTCGTTGTTCATTGTGCGCTTTTCACCTGCTGCGGCTCACTTGCCGCTCTCGTCGGCCCCTCATCTCCCCTTCACCACTTTCAGCGACGGCGACTTGTGCACCGGCCCCTCCGTCAACAGCGAGCGCATATGTTCGCGCGCGCGCGACAGCCGCGACATCACCGTCCCGATGGGCACACCGAGCGCCATCGACGCCTCCTGATAGCTCAGTTCCTCCACGCAAACGAGCAGCATCACCTCGCGCTGCTCGACGGGCAGACAATAAAGCGCGCGCTGCACATCGCGCAACACCAGACCGTCGACTTCGCCGCGCGGCGCTTCGAGATTGCGCCACGGCGCGCTCTCGTCGTCGACGGCGATCTCGCGCCGCACGCGCAACTGATCGATATAAAGGTGCCGCAGAATCGTCAGCAGCCACGCGCGCAAATTGCTGTCGGGTCGAAAGCCCTTCCAGCGCGCGAGCGCACGCTCGGCCGTATCCTGAACCAGGTCGTCCGCCCAAGCCGCGTCGCCCGTCAGTGCGCGCGCGTAGCGGCGCAACTGCGGGAGCCACGAAATCACTTCTGCTTCGAAGTTCACCCGGCGCAAGCCGTCATGCGACAGCAGCTGCCATCAATAGCCGCCGCTGCTGCCGCTCGTGCCGCCGCTGCTCGCGCCCGACGAACCCGAGTCGCCCATGGTGGACTGACACGCCGTCAGCGAGAGCGACGCCACTCCCAAGGCAAGCACCACGAAAACAGCCGATACCAGTCTGGACACCTTCATGTAGAACCTCCTGCACGGACAGCGCGGCTTGCGCGCGATCCTGCGTTGAACCGGCAAAACGCGCTCGCTTGCGAACCGAGACGACGCCGGTGACCGATTGCGAACTCATCACAAGAAAACTATCTACGAGGCGTGGGCGCACGCCATCTGCGACCCATGCTGTCGTACTGCCTCACGGCTTCGCGGCATTGCATGCGATGCCTTACCGATAAACGCTGGCAGCGGGCGTTTTATTCCGCTTTTTTGTTCGTCGAGTGGCCGCCCGCCTGTATTGAACGTGGGCCACCCCGCATAGCGGTGCACGATTTCGTAACTCGACGTTACAGTTCGGTTTTAAAGGATGCTTCCGCGTCCACAAGTGGTTATAGTGGGCATCAATACGTCCGGCGTTTGGGCCCCGTCATGTCCGCACATGGCGACTACGGGTAAAATCCGTCGAACAACCGTTTCTACCTACTCAATTGTCCATGCCTTCCGCAGAATCGCATCCGCAAAACGACTTTATGAACGCCGCGCGCAAAGAACGGAAGCGCGTTGAGATTTACCTTGTCAACGGCATCCGCCTGACGGGTTGCATCGAGTCGTTCGACCAGTATCTGGTGATGCTGCGCACGCCCGTTGGGCTGCAAGGCATCTACAAGCGCGCCATCTCGACGATCCAGCTCGACACGGGCTCGCGTCCCGCGCCGCGCGCGGGCGGCCGGGGGGCACATGGCGATCACGCCGGCCGCGGTCCCCATGGCGCGCGCGAACATCGCGAGCCACGCGAATCGCGCGATTCGTACGGTGCGCCGCACACGCCGTCGGAGCGTTCGTCGTCGGACCGTTCGTCGTCGTCGGACGCACCTGTCGTCGTTACGCGGCGCCGACGCCTGTACGGCGCGGGCAGCGGCAACGACCAGGGCAACAACGGCGGGAACAACGGCGGGAACAACGAATAGGCAGGGAATAAGCGTTCCCAAAGGGCGCGCCTTCACGCAAGGCGCGCCCGTCACACAGGCGGCTGGCTAGCCCGGGCAATTGGCCAACTGCTGCAGCATCCTCTCGATCCGCACGCCCTGCTGCTCCGTCAGCTCATATCCGCACTGCACTTCCAGCACCCTGCGCCGCCAATAGCCAGCGTTTAATCGACGCATCATCGGCTGACGCATCGCGCGCTCCAGATGCTCCAGTTCCGATTCGACAACATAGGACGCGTTCAAGCGCCGCCCGTCACCATATCCGTTCGGTTGCATGGTTGCCCTCGTAAGCCGGCCGCGTCGGCGCTGCTGTGCGCGCCGTCGTCGTGTGACACCGTTATAACGAACCATTGCCGCGAAATATTCCGTCGGTGCCTTCATCGAACCTACAACATGCTTTCGCGATCTTCAAGGCGAGTTTTATTGTGTTGCGGACGCAATACGCAGGCCGCAAGAAAGTGCGTTTGTCCTATGCCATTGCACCACAGGCCGCATTCGCGCGATTGCGCTATGCTGACTTCTCGATCCCGTTGATTCTTCTCGCGGAGCACGTATGTCCACATCGAAACCGAACACCCCGAAGGCGCCCCAGCAACCATCCAGCGAGGACCGGCTGGACGAGGCGCTCGACGAAACTTTCCCCGCCAGTGATCCCATCGCCGTCGATCCTGACCAGGACGACGAAAGCGACGAACGCAGTGATCAAGGCAAGCAGAAGAAGTCGCGTTGAAGAGCGCGGGCGACGCACGCATTGGATGTGGGGAAGCGCGGACAAGCCGGGCGTCATCGGCTGCGCGCAGCTCGCAGTGGGCGCACGCGAATGGCGGTCGGCGCTTAAATGCAGTAAATGTCGGCGCGCGGCTCACTGCCGGGCGAAACGCACGTAAGCGCACGAGCTTATGTGCGCGAGTCACGCCGCGACCTATGGCGCCGGCAATGCGACACGCTGTTGCGTTGACGCGCGTGCTGACGCCGCCCTCGGTTCAGACAATGCATGCATCGCGGCCTGCCGCATTGCAAACGCCGGATGAGAACCAGCGAGAACGAGCCGGGCCGCGAGGCCGTCGGTGCGCCGACGGCCGGCGGCCGGCGGCCGGCGGCCGGCAAAGCATCAGTGCACGGGCAAACCGCTCTCGAGCTGACGCTGCAGATCGCGCACCTGACGCTGCGTCGCGCGCAACTGCTCCTGTGCCTGCGCCTTCTGCTGCGCGAGCACGGCAGTTTCGGCACGGGTCTGCTGCTGCTGGCTGTTGACGATCGTTTGCTGCTCGTGCGCGATGTTCAGATCGGCCTGCAGACGGTTCGCGCGCTCCTGCGACAGCGCAACGAGCCGATCCGTGTTCACCTTTTGCGCTTCGAGCTTCGTGCGGCGAATCTCGACCTCGGCGAGCTGCGCCGTCTGCCGCGCGAAGTCGCGATAGATCTGCTCGCTGCGCGCTTCGTCCTGCGTCTTGATGACGCGCCAGAAGTTCTTTTGCTGGAAAAGCGCCACGTAGTACGTCATGTCCTTGCCGTGGAACAACAGGCTTGCCCCGTAGCTGCCGTTGTAGGTCGTGCGCAGTTCGGTGAGATCGCTGCTGTGAATCATCTGTTGCAGTTCCGCGACATTGCCCGTCACCGACTGCTTGGCCTCGTCCGGCGTCAGCGCAATCGTTTGACCCGCAGCACCGGCGGGAGCCGCCGATGTCGACGCGTCAGCGACCACCATGCCGCTATCAGGATTCGCGCCGTTGCCGGCAGAACTCTGCGCGTAGACCCCGTGAACGCCCCCGAAAACGATCAATGCCGACAGCGCGATGTGCCGAACTTTTGATTTGTGGTCCATGTAATTTCTGCTCGTCGTGTTTTAGTTTTGCAAAACCGTCTAATTATTACTCACTTTGAAGAGTTGCGGGCTCTTCATCAAAAATTTGGTAGTGGGCGTGTCTTTTCCCGCAACACCTCGCGTTTGACCTCCCGATATCGCGCCGCGCCCTTCGGTCAGCAGCGACGTGCCGATGCATGCACTCGTCGCCGCCCTTCCGATCAGGGTGCCCACTTCGTCTGCGTGAGACAGGCGTCGCGCTTCACGCCGTACATGGGGAGAGGCTTCAGGGCTAAACCTCCGATTAGAGGCCCCACTATCAAACGATGCCGACACATTCACGTATTCTGCCGTCTCCCATACAGCAGAAAACAGGCATGGCGCCGCCTTGCATCGGCATTCACACGGCGCCGCGCGACCCGATCGCGACGACTCTTCAATCAAGGAGGACGACAATGACTTCAATCAACCTTCGCACGCGCAGCGTGCTCGGGAAAACGTTGAAACAGGCGATGCTGGCAGGCGCGCTACTGGCCGCCGCCGCGACGGCATTCGCGCAGACAGACACTCCCGTCGGCACGTGGCAAACCATCGACGATCACACGGGTCAACCCAAGGCGCTCGTACAGATTTCGCAGGATGCCGACGGCACGCTGAGCGGCAAGGTCATCAAGGGGCTTGGTCCGAACGATCAGCTCGATCGCCGCTGCACCGCCTGCACTGACGCGCGCAAGGATCAGCCGATTCTCGGCATGACGATCATCAACGCGATGAGAAAGGACGGCGACGGCTGGGATGGCGGGCAGATTCTCGACCCGGAAAACGGCAAGCTGTACAAATGCAAGATGCACGTGGAAGACGGCGGACAGAAGCTGGTGGTGCGCGGATATATCGGCGTGTCGCTGCTCGGGCGCTCCCAGACATGGATTCGCCAGAATTGAGATTGAAGATGCGCCGCGTTGCATCGAACGGCGCAGCGCAATGTAAAAAGCCGGCCCGGCGATCAGTTTCGCCATGCCGGCTTCTTATTGCTAATGCGTGCGCTCAATTCGTTCGATCCGTCATGCCGCGTTCTTGAAAGGACTTGTGTAGTCAAACATCAGCGGCGCGGCAGGTATGCCGGCTGTCGGCGGGAACAGCGGCGTGGCGGGCACGGAGGGACGCGAGGCGCCGTGCACACGCGGCGCGGCGCCCGGCGCATGGGTGCGCATACGGGCTTCCATCGTGCTGCACAGTTCGTCGCCGGCTGCGCCGAACAGCTGATCCATTACGCGCTTCAGCACACCTGCCTGATGCCACGCCTTGAAGCGGCGGTGGCAGGTTTGATACGACGGGTATTTGCGCGGCATCGCGGACCAGGTCGCGCCGCTGTAGATCACCCAAAGCACGCCGTTGAGCACGGAGCGGGTATTCGCCAACGGCCGGCCGCGCAGTTCGGCACGCGGACGCAGTTCCGGCAGCATAGGCGCGACGCGCTGCCATTCTTCATCGGTAATATCACGGTAAGGGGTCATGTCTTCTCCTTCGTCAAAGACTCAACCGACGATATAGAGTCGCCCCTCTGCCGAATATCAGACCAATCCGAATCTTGAAAATGCAGCGCCTGCCGCTACGGCAAGCTTCAGCGGGTATTGCGTTATCCCAAACCGATCGGCGTACCGACGAATCCGATCACGTCAGCGATGTATCTACGATCCGCCGCGGCGCATTCAGATATTCCTGCGACTGCATCTCGACGATGCGCGACACCGTGCGCGTGAACTCGTTAGCCATCGGCCCTTCGACGTAGAGTTCCTCCGGCGGCACGGCCGCCGACATCAGCAGCTTGACCTTGTGGTCGTAGAACACGTCGATCAGCCACGTGAAGCGGCGCGCTTCCGATTGCATGCGCGGCGTCATCTGCGGAATGCCGGACAGGATCACCGCGTGAAAGCGGCTCGCCAGTTCGAGATAGTCGTTCTGCGAGCGCGGGCCGCCGCACAGCGTCGCGAAATCGAACCAGACGACGCCGTCCGCCCGGCGCAGCGCCTTCAGTTCGCGCTTTTCGATGTGCAGTAGCGGGCTTTCGTCGGGCACCGCGGCGAGCTGCGCGAACGCGTCGCGCAGCGCCTTGTCGGAGGCTGCGCCGAGCGGCGTGTGATACACCTCGACCTGCGACAGCGTGCGCCGCCGGTAATCGACACCCGCATCGACGTTGATCACGTCGAGCTTGCTCTTGATCAGCTCGATCGCGGGTAGCAGGCGGTCGCGATGCAGGCCGTCGGGATAGAGCAGATCGGGATCATAGTTGGACGTCATCACGAACTGCACGCCGTTCGTGAACAGGCGATCCAGTAGCCTGTACAGGATCATCGCGTCCGCAATATCGGACACGTGAAATTCGTCGAAGCAGATCAACCGGTAGCGCTTCGCGATGCGTCGCGCGAGTTCGTCGAGCGGATCGGCCTGGCCCTTGAGCTCTTCGAGTTCGCGATGCACTTCTCGCATGAACTCGTGAAAATGCAGACGGGTCTTACGCACGAGCGGCACGACGGCGTAAAAGCTGTCCATCAGGAAGCTCTTTCCGCGCCCGACGCCGCCCCACATATAGACGCCCTTCGGAAGATCCGGGTGCATGATCAGTTTCATGAACGCGTTCGGGCGACGTGCCTTATACGCGCTCCACGCCTCATAGCATTGCTGCAGACGATCGACGGCCGCGCGTTGCGCCGGATCGGATTGATAACCCCGAGTCTGCAGTTCCCGTTCGTAGTATTCGGTGACGTTCATTTCGTGAGGCAGCAATGAAGAAGGCGGGAGGGAGTCAACCCACCCGCCTTCGTCGTGATTTGCTTAAGCCCGGTTAAGACTCCGGGCAGATGCGTCTTACATGTTCAGCGCGCGCTTGTCGACGGCGAGCGCCGCTTCACGCATCACTTCGGACAGCGACGGGTGCGGATGGCAGATTCGGCCGATGTCTTCCGACGCAGCCTTGAATTCCATCGCGACAACCGCTTCGGCGATCAGATCCGACGCGTTCGCCGAGATGATGTGCACGCCGAGCAGTTCGTCCGTCTTCGCGTCGGCGATCATCTTGACGAAACCATCCGCCTTGTTGATGCCGAGCGCGCGGCCGTTCGCCATGAACGGGAACTGGCCCGTCTTGACCTCGCGGCCTTCCGCCTTCAACTGCTGTTCCGTCTTGCCGACCCACGCGATTTCCGGTTCCGTGTAGATGACCCACGGCACGCAGTTGTAATCGATATGCGGCTTCTGGCCGTCGATCACTTCCGCGACCATCACGCCTTCGTCTTCGGCCTTGTGCGCGAGCATCGGGCCACGCACCACGTCGCCGATCGCGTACACGTTCGGTACCGAGGTCGCGCAGTGGTCGTCGACGTCGATGAAGCCGCGCTCGTTTGCCTTCAGGCCGATCGCTTCAAGGCCCAGGTTGTCCGTGTTCGGCACACGGCCGATCGACACGATCAGGCGGTCGGCGTCGAGCGTCTGCGCGTTGCCGTCCTTGTCCGTGTAGGAGATCGACACGCTGTTGTCGGTCGTCTTCACTTCGCCGACCTTCACGCCGACGTGAATGTCGAGGCCTTGCTTCTTGAACTGCTTCGCGGCTTCTTTCGCGAGCGCCTGGTCGGCGGCGCCGAGGAACTCGGGCAGCGCTTCGAGCACGGTCACGTCGGCACCCAGACGGCGCCACACCGAGCCCAGTTCCAGACCGATCACGCCCGCGCCGATCACGGCGAGCTTCTTCGGCACTTCGGTGAACGACAGCGCGCCTTCGTTATCGGCGACGATCTTGTTGTCGACGGGGACGTTCGGAAGATGCCGCGCCTTCGAGCCCGTCGCGATGATCACGTTCTTCGCCGTGACCACTTCCGTCTCGCCTTCGCCCGACACTTCGATCTGCACGCCGGCGTCCGTCTTGCCCGTGAACTTGCCGTGGCCCTTGAGCCACGTGATCTTGTTCTTGCGGAACAGGAACTCGATGCCCTTCGTCATCTTCTCGACGATGCCTTCCTTGCGGGCCAGCATCTTCGCGATGTCGACCTTCACGTTCTCCACGCTGATGCCGTGGTCCGCGAGGTGATGCTGTGCGTTCTCGAACTCTTCCGACGATGCGAGCAGCGCCTTCGACGGAATGCAGCCGACGTTCAGGCACGTGCCGCCCAGCTTCAGCGCGCCGGCCGGGTTCTTCCACTTTTCGATACAGGCAACCGACTTGCCGAGTTGCGCAGCGCGAATGGCCGCGATGTAGCCGCCGGGACCGGCACCGATCACGACGACGTCAAATTCTTTGGACATGACTATCCTTTTTGGCTAACCGACGCGGCCGCGCTTCGCGGCGCGCGTGGCTTTCAGTACTGCGGAAATGCGAGAGACACCCGATGCGAATATCGGGACGGCGGCCGGTCACTTCAAGCCGCCGCCCGTGCATCCGGTATTACAGGTCGAGCAGCAGACGAGCCGGATCTTCCAGCGCGTCCTTCATCGCGACCAGCGACAGCACGGCTTCGCGGCCGTCGATGATGCGGTGGTCGTACGACAGCGCCAGATAGTTCATCGGGCGGATCACGATCTGGCCGTTTTCGACCACGGCGCGTTCCTTCGTCGCGTGCACGCCGAGAATCGCCGACTGCGGCGGGTTGATGATCGGCGTCGACAGCATCGAGCCGAACACACCGCCGTTCGAGATCGAGAACGTACCGCCCGTCATTTCTTCGATCGACAGCTTGCCGTCCTTCGCCTTCTGGCCGAATTCAGCAATCTTCTTTTCGATGTCCGCGAGGCTCATCTGGTCGGCGTTGCGCAGGATCGGCACCACCAGACCGCGCGGCGAGCCGACTGCGATACCGATGTCGAAGTAGCCGTGATAGACGATGTCGTTACCGTCGATCGACGCGTTCACCAGCGGGAACTTCTTCAGCGCGTGGACAGCCGCCTTCACGAAGAACGACATGAAGCCGAGCTTCACGCCATGTTCCTTCTCGAACTTGTCCTTGTACTTGTTGCGCAGGTCCATGACGGGCGCCATGTTCACTTCGTTGAACGTCGTGAGGATGGCGTTGGTCTGCTGCGACTCGAGCAGACGCTCGGCGATACGTGCGCGCAGACGCGACATCGGCACGCGCTGTTCCGGACGGTCCTTCAGCCATTGATCAGCCGATGCCGGTGCGCTGACTTGCGGCAGCGCGGGCTTGGCAGCCTTCGGCGCAGCAGCGGGAGCCGGTGCAGCCTTGGCAGCGGGTGCGCCGGCAGCGACGGCGTCCTGCTTCGTGATGCGGCCGTCGCGGCCGTGCCGGCGACGTCGCCAGCCGCCACGCCCTTCTCGGCCAGGATCTTCGTTGCCGCCGGCGACGCCGCCGTGCTTGCGCCTGCCACAGCGGCCGCCTGAGCGGGCGCGGCGGCGGCAGCAGCCGGTTCGGCTTGCGGCGCGGGCTTCACTTCGGCTTCGACGGCGGCTGCGCCCGGCTTGCCTTCCGTGTCGATCTTCGCGATCACTTCGTCGGCGGTGACGATGTCGCCGTCGTTCTTGATGACTTGCGCGAGCACGCCAGCCGACGGCGCCGGCACTTCGAGCACGACCTTGTCGGTTTCGATTTCGATCAGGATTTCGTCCTGGGCAACGGCTTCGCCCGGCTTCTTCTTCCACTGCAACATCGTCGCTTCCGAAACCGACTCGGACAGCTGGGGGACTTTGACTTCTACAATAGCCATTTGATTTCTCTGAATACGTATCGGATGACAACGAACCTTGTGCGAACCGCGTCCGATAATGGCGCGTAGCGACGCGCTTACATGGGATGTTCAGACGCGGGGCGGGAAAGCGCTCAGCGCTTTCCCGGTTCGCTCTCTGTGGTTATTTAACGATGGACGCGCCTTTCAGACGGCCAAACGCGCCTTCGACCAGCGCCTTCTGCTGCTCGTAGTGCTTCGCGTAGTAGCCGACAGCGGGCGAAGCCGAAGCGGGACGGCCGCTGTATGCGAGCTTCTGTCCTTCCTTCATGCCTTCGCGCAGGTGATGTTCGATGTAGAACCACGGGCCCTGATTCTGCGGCTCGTCCTGCACCCACACCACTTCGGTTGCGTTGTCGTACTTCTTCAGTTCGGCTTCGAACTGCTTGTGCGCGAACGGATAGAGCTGTTCGATACGCACGATCGCGACGTCTTGCGCCTTCGCTTCGCGGCGATGCGCGACGAGGTCGTAGTACACACGGCCCGAGCAGACCAGCACGCGCTTGACCTTCTTCGCGTCGATGGAGTCGTCCACCTCGCCGATCACCGGCTGGAACGAGCCTTTCGCGAGTTCCGACAGATCCGACACGGCTTCCTTGTGACGCAGCAGCGACTTCGGCGTGAAGACGATCAGCGGCTTGCGGAACAGGCGGATCATCTGGCGGCGCAGCAGATGGAAAATCTGCGCCGGCGTGGTCGGCTGGACGACCTGCATGTTGTGGTCTGCGCACAGCTGCAGGAAGCGCTCGATACGCGCCGACGAGTGCTCCGGACCCTGGCCTTCGTAGCCGTGCGGCAGCAGCATCGTCAGGCCCGACACGCGGCCCCACTTCACTTCGCCCGACGAGATGAACTGGTCGATCACGACCTGCGCACCGTTGACGAAGTCGCCGAACTGCGCTTCCCACGCGACGAACGTGTTCGGCTCGGCCGTCGAGTAGCCGTATTCGAAGCCGAGCACGGCTTCTTCGGACAGCACCGAGTCGATCACCGTGAACTTCGCCTGGTTTTCAGCGATGTTCTGCAGCGGCACGTACGTGCCGTCGTTCCAGCGTTCGCGGTTCTGGTCGTGCAGCACGGCGTGACGGTGCGTGAACGTGCCGCGGCCCGAGTCCTGACCGGTCAGGCGCACAGCGTAGCCCGAGGCGACCAGCGATGCGAATGCCAGGTGTTCGCCCATGCCCCAGTCGAGCGGCGCTTCGCCACGGCCCATCGCGCGGCGGTCGTTGATCACGCGCTCGACGAGCGGATGAACCTTGAAGCCTTCGGGGATCGTCGTGACACGCTCGGCGAGACGCTTGAGTTCGGCGAGCGGCACAGCCGTGTCGGCGGCGTCCGTCCACTTGCGGTTCAGGAACGGAACCCAGTCGACGGCGTACTTGCTCTTGTAGTTCGACAGAACCGGGTCGACCGTGTGGTGGCCTTCGTCCATCGCCTTGCGGTACGCCTTGACGAATTCGTCGCCCTGCTCCGCCGTGATCACGCCCTGCTGCACGAGCTTTTCAGCGTACAGCGCGCGCGTGCCCGGGTGCTTCGCGATCGTCTTGTACATCAGCGGCTGCGTGACAGCCGGCGTGTCCTGCTCGTTGTGACCCAGCTTGCGGAAGCAGATGATGTCGATCACGACATCCTTGTGGAACTGCATCCGGAAGTCGATGGCCATTTGCGTGGCCAGCACGACGGCTTCGGGATCGTCGCCGTTCACGTGCAGCACGGGCGCTTCGATCATCTTGACAACGTCCGAGCAGTACAGCGTCGAACGTGCGTCGCGCGGATCGGACGTAGTAAAGCCGATCTGGTTGTTGATGACGATGTGCAGCGTGCCGTGCGTGCCGTAGCCGCGCGTCTGCGCGAGGTTCAGCGTTTCCATCACGACGCCCTGGCCCGCGAAGGCGGCATCGCCGTGGATCTGCACGGGCAGCACCTGCAGGCCCTGCTCGTCGCCACGACGGTCCATACGCGCCTTCGCCGAACCTTCGACCACCGGGTTGACGATTTCGAGGTGCGACGGGTTGAACGCGAGCGACAGGTGAACGGGGCCGCCTTCCGTCGCGATATCCGACGAGAAGCCCTTGTGATACTTGACGTCGCCTGCGGGCAGATCGTCGACGTGCTTGCCTTCGAATTCGGCGAACAGGTCAGCAGGCATCTTGCCCAGCGTGTTGACCAGCACGTTCAGACGGCCGCGGTGAGCCATGCCGATGACGATTTCCTGCACGCCGCTCTTGCCTGCGTGGTGCACGACTTCGTCCATCGACGCGATAAAGCTTTCCCCGCCTTCCAGCGAGAAGCGCTTCTGACCAACGTACTTGGTGTGCAGGAAGCGCTCGAGGCCTTCGGCTGCCGTCAGACGGTTCAGGATGTGCTTCTTCTTGTCGTTCGAGAAGTTCGGCGTCGAGCGGATCGACTCGAGCTTCTCTTTCCACCAGCGCTTCTGTTCAGGATCGCTCAGGTACATGTACTCAGCGCCAATCGTGCCGCAGTACGTGTCGCGCAGCGCCTTGACGATGTCGCGCAGCGAAGCCTGCTCGAAACCGAAGTACAGGTTGTTCGTGTTGAACACCTGGTCCATGTCGGCTTCGGTGAAGTCGTAGAACGCGGGCTCGAGTTCGGGAATGGCGGGACGTTCGCGGCGCTTGAGCGGATCGAGGTTGGCCCATTGCGAGCCGAGGAATCGATACGCGCCGATCAGGGACTGCACATAGACTTGCTTGCGCGCCGTGGTGAGGTCTTCACCGCCGGCACCCGCGCGCGGCAGAAAGGCGTTGGCCTTGGCGCGCTGGGCGAAGGATTCGACGATCGGGCCGTGGGCCACGTCGTTGGCACTGGTGCCATCCGATGCAGGAACGTTCTGCAGAGCGTCGAAATAGTTGCGCCAGGTCTCGGGCACTGACGCCGGATTGTCGAGATATGCTTCGTACAACTCTTCTACGTACGGAGCGTTGCCGCCGAACAGATACGAGTTCGACTGGAATTGCTTCATCATTTTTACGCTCACCTTTCTTCGAGCTTCTCGAGAAATAGCGGGTTACTGAACCTTCCGCGACACGGCCTGACCGTTTAGCGGATTGCGCGAATCAAGTCTTGCTTGGAAGGACCTAAAACTTGCATTCGCGGGAGCATATCACATAACCCATAGTTGACATAGGACAGCTCCCTATTGCAAACCCCGTAGTACGGGGCTTTGCGGCAAGTTTTATGCTTTCGCAACAGTGTTTGCGGCACAGCGCAAGAATACTGTAGACGCATATCCGACCGGCTGCAGCGAAAGGCGCAGCGAAATGAAAAAAGCCGCCCGAAGGCGGCTTTTCACTGAGCGCGTTGCGAATCTGCGAACGCTTAATCGACCGCGGCTTCGCGGCTCGCGCGACGGCGCTCGTGTTCCTTCAGATGGCGCTTGCGCAGACGAATGCTTTGCGGCGTCACTTCGACGAGTTCGTCGTCGTCGATGAATTCGACTGCGTATTCCAGCGACATCTGGATCGGCGGCACGAGACGCACGGCTTCGTCGGTGCCCGACGCGCGCACGTTGGTCAGCTGCTTGCCCTTGATCGGGTTCACGACGAGGTCGTTGTCGCGGCTGTGAATGCCGATGATCATGCCTTCGTACAGCGCGTCGCCCGGCTTGACGAACATGCGGCCGCGATCCTGCAACTTCCACAGCGCGTAGGCAACAGCGGCGCCGTCGTCCTGCGAGATTAGCACGCCGTTGCGGCGCTCGCCGAGCGAGCCTTCCTTGAGGGGGAGGTATTCGTCGAACACGTGGCTCATCAGGCCCGTGCCGCGCGTCAGCGTCATGAATTCGCCCTGGAAGCCGATCAGGCCCCGCGCGGGGATGCGGTACTCAAGACGCGTGCGGCCGCGGCCGTCCGACGCCATGTCGAGCATTTCGCCCTTGCGGCGGCCGAGTTCTTCCATCACGCCGCCCTGGTGCGAGTCTTCGACGTCGACCGTCAGCAGTTCGTACGGCTCGTGCTTCACGCCGTCGACTTCATGCAGCACCACGCGCGGACGCGACACGGCCAGCTCGTAGCCTTCGCGGCGCATGTTCTCGACGAGAATGGTCAGGTGCAGTTCGCCGCGGCCCGACACTTCGAACACGGTTTCGTCGCCCGTATCTTTCACGCGCAGCGCGACGTTGTGGTTCAGTTCCTTCATCAGACGGTCGCGGATCTGGCGGCTCGTGACGAATTTGCCTTCCTTGCCCGCGAGCGGCGACGAATTGACGAGGAAGTTCATCGTCAGCGTCGGCTCGTCGACGGTGATCATCGGCAGTGCCTCGGGCGCTTCCGGCGCGCAGATGGTCGCGCCGATGCCGACTTCTTCGATACCGTTGATCAGCACGATGTCGCCCGCTTCCGCTTCGGCGACCTGCACGCGCTCGAGACCCTCGAACGACAGCACCTGGTTGATCTTGCGGTTCAGGATTTCGCCTTCCGGACCGAAGCGCAGCACGACCTGCTGACCCGGCTTGATACGGCCGCGCGTGATGCGGCCCACGCCGATACGGCCAACGTACGTCGAATAGTCGAGCGACGTGATCTGCAGCTGCAGCGGGCCGTCCGGATCAGCCGGACGCACGGGCACGTGCTCAAGAATGGCTTCGAACAGCGGGCGCATGTCGCCTTCGCGCACGCTCGGATCGAGACCGGCGTAGCCGTTCAGGCCCGACGCGTAGACGACCGGGAAGTCGAGCTGCTCTTCCGTGGCGCCAAGCTTGTCGAACAGGTCGAACGTCTGGTTGATCACCCAGTCGATACGCGCGCCCGGACGGTCGATCTTGTTGATCACGACGATCGGCTTGAGGCCGAGCGCGAGCGCCTTCTTCGTGACGAAGCGGGTTTGCGGCATCGGGCCTTCGACGGCGTCGACGAGCAGCAGCACGGAGTCGACCATCGACAGCACGCGCTCCACTTCGCCGCCGAAGTCGGCGTGGCCCGGGGTGTCGACAATGTTGATGTGCGTGCCTTCGTACTCGACGGCGCAGTTCTTGGCGAGGATGGTGATGCCGCGCTCTTTTTCGATGTCGTTCGAGTCCATCACACGTTCGGCGACTTGCTGGTTTTCGCGGAAAGTGCCGGACTGGCGGAGCAGCTGGTCGACGAGCGTGGTCTTGCCGTGGTCGACGTGAGCAATGATGGCGATGTTGCGGAGAGCGCGGGACATAGGAACCTGGGGACGCTGGAAACGGATGAAATGCCGTGGAGTGCGCCAACTGCCCAGCCACCTTCGCCAAGCCCAAAGCGCACCACTTTTGGGAACCAATAAGTATAGCACGGCCCGATGACGTATTTCTGGTATTCCCTGATAGCGCCCCGCGCCGCACCGACCAGGCGACCAGATCTTCGCCCCGCTAGGCCGGCGGATCAGTATTTTCTTCCGATGCGAGAAAGATCCTTGCCTAAGCCGTAATAACGCTTGCCGCGTCAATTAACCCTCAACTACAATCCTGCATAGTCAACCATTGCATTCGCACGAGAATCATGACCGAACCGTCCAACACGCCATCGCCCGAAGTCAGCGAATACCAATTGGGTGAAAGCGTTGGCTATCTGATTTCCCGCGTGAAATCCACGATGTCGAATCTCGTGACGCAGCGCACGATGGCCGAACTCGGCATTACCAGCCAGCAAGCGAGCGTGCTGTTCATGGTCGCGAGCGGCAAATGCCTGCTCGCCGCCGAACTGGCGCGGGAATACGGCATCGACGCGAGCGCCGTGACACGCCTGATCGACCGCCTCGAAAAGCGCGGGCTGCTCACGCGCGTGCGCAGCGACGAAGACCGACGCGTCGTGCGGCTCGCGCTGACGGCGGAGGGCCATGCGATCGCCGCGCGCATGCCCGCCGTCTTCACCAGCGTGACCGAAAAAGTGCTGTCCGGCTTTTCGCCCGAGGAAACGGGGTTCCTCAAAAGCCTGCTGAGACGCGTACTGGCGAACGCGTGCGAGTCGTTCGCGGAAACCCGTGACTCGGCAAGCAATACCGATAGCAAATCGTAAGAAATTAGTTGCATCGTCCATTAAAGAAAAATGTCATTACACGCAAAGAGTCGAGCGATGAAATTCCTCTTCAGGCCTGCGCCCGTACCGGCGACGCGGGCGGCCGTCGCTGCGGCCGTGGCAGCGGTGGCCCTTGCCGGGTGCGCAAATTATTTCGGTTTGAAGGACGACAGGCAGATCGCGAAAAGTTCGCAGTTCGAGTCGTCGCAAAGCCTGCCGGCCGAAGGCGGCCAATGGCCCGCCCTCGACTGGGCCAAGCAGTTCGGTGATCCGCAGCTGCCGCAGCTGATCGCGGAAGCGCTCGAAGGCAATCCGTCGATCGCGCAGGCGCAGGCGCGCATTGCGAAGGCATCGTCGTATATCGAATCGTCGAAGTCGGCGCTGTATCCGAAGGCCGACGCCAGCTATTCATGGACGCGCGAGCTGTATTCCGCGAACGCCCTCTTCCCGCCGCCGTACGGCGGCACGTGGTACAGCGAGAACAACGTGCTCGCGAGCGCGTCGTGGGATCTCGATCTGTGGGGCAAGAACCGCGAGCGGCTCGGCCAGGCCGTGTCGCAGGAAAAGGCGGCTGAAGCCGACATGCAGCAGGCGCGCGTGACGCTCGCGTCGTCGGTGGCGCGCACCTACAACTCGCTCGCGCAGCTTTACGCGCTGCGCGACATTGCCGAGCGCGAGATCAAGAATCGCCAGACGATCGGCGTCATTGCCAACGACCGCGTGAAGGCAGGCCTCGACACGAACGTCGAGCGGCAGACGGCCAACGGCAACATCGCAACGAGCCAGTCGAACCTGACGGAGCTCGACGGCCAGATCACGACCACCCGCTACGAACTCGGCGCGCTGCTCGGCAAGGGCCCGGACCGCGGCCTGCAAATCGCCCAGCCCGTGTTCAATCCGGGCGGCGCCGTCACGCTGCCCGACAACGTACCCGCCGATCTCGTCGCCCGCCGCCCCGACATCGTCGCCGCGCGCTGGCAGGTCGAGGCTGCGATGCACGACATCAAGGAAGCGAAGGCCGAGTTCTTCCCCGACGTGAACCTCGCGGCCAGCTTCGGCTTCGATGCGTTCGGCTGGGGCAAATTCCTGACCTCGTCGAGCCGTCAGATCCAGTTCGGTCCGGCCATTCACCTGCCCATCTTCGACGCGGGCGCGCTGCGCTCGCAACTGAAGGGCCGCTACGCCGACTTCGACCTGTACGTCGCGAACTACAACCAGACGCTGATCAACGCGCTGTCCGACGTCGCCACGCAGATTTCGTCGATCCGTTCGATCGACCATCAGCAAGGCGATGCGCAGCGTGCCCTCGACGCGTCGTCCAAGGCGTACGAGCTTGCCGTGATCCGCTACAAGGCGGGGCTCTCGCCGCAGCTGCAGGTGCTGACGGCTGACCAGAACCGCCTCGCCGCCGAGCAGACGGTGACCAACCTGAAGATGCGCCGGCGCGACTTGCAGATCGCGCTGATCAAGGCGCTGGGCGGGGGTTTCGACGCGACGCAGACGGGCCTCGTCGTGCCGACGGACGCGCCTGCGTCGTCGGCGGCGGCCGCGGCAGCCGCAGCGGCCCGGCCGACGCAAGCAGCGTCGAACTAGTCGCGCGCACAAGCCCGCACAGCAACGCTCGCACAGCAAGATTGCGATCCGAATAAACGATACAGACTGAACAGAATCCGGAGCATATTCATGAGCACGCCCCAACAACCCGCGAACGCGCAGCCGGCCAGCAACGGCAAACGCAAGCGCATGATGACGCTGCTCGTCATCGTGATCCTGATTGCCGCGATCGCGTATGGCCTCTACTACTTCCTCGTCGCGCGCTTCCACGAAGAGACCGACGATGCGTATGTGAACGGCAACGTCGTGCAGATCACGCCGCAGGTGACGGGCACGGTGGTCGCCGTGAACGCCGACGACACGCAGACGGTCAAGATCGGCGATCCCCTCGTCGTGCTCGATCCCGCCGATTCGCGCATCGCGCTGCAATCGGCGGAGGCGAATCTCGGCCAGGTCGTGCGCCAGGTGCGCGGCCTCTATGCCGACGACAGTCAGTATCAGGCGCAAGTCGCCGTGCGCCAGGCCGACCTGTCGCGCGCGCAGGACGACCTGAAGCGCCGCATGCAGGTCGCGCAGACGGGCGCCGTGTCGCAGGAAGAAATCTCGCATGCGCGCGACGCCGTAAAGAGCGCGCAGGCCGCGCTCGAGCGCGCGCAGCAGCAGCTCGCCTCGAACCGCGCGCTGACGGCCAACACGACGATCGCGAATCATCCGAACGTGCAGGCAGCCGCCGCGAAGGTCCGCGACGCGTACCTGAACAACGCGCGCAACACGCTGCCCGCGCCCGTGACGGGCTATGTCGCGAAGCGCTCGGTGCAGGTCGGCCAGCGCGTGTCGCCGGGCAATCCGCTGATGGCCATCGTGCCGCTGAACGCCGTGTGGGTCGACGCGAACTTCAAGGAAGTGCAGTTGAAGCACATGCGCATCGGCCAGCCCGTCGAGCTGACGGCCGACGTGTACGGTTCGTCCGTCAAATATCACGGCAAGGTAGTCGGCTTCTCGGCCGGCACGGGTTCGGCGTTCTCGCTGCTGCCCGCGCAGAACGCGACGGGTAACTGGATCAAGGTCGTGCAGCGCCTGCCCGTGCGTATCGCGCTCGATCCGCAGGAACTCGAAAAGCATCCCCTGCGCATCGGCCTGTCGATGCAGGTCGAAGTGAGCATCAAGGACGACACGGGCGGCGAACTCGGCAGCGCCGTCAACACCGTCTACCAGACCAACGTGTTCGAGAAGTATGGCGACGATGCCGACGCGGAAATCGCCCGCATCATCGCGGAGAATGCCGGTCCGAACGCCGGTCTGCCGCAAAAGACGTCAGGGGGCGCGAAGGCTGCGCCCAAGCTGATGTAAGCATCGTCCATCTGCACAACGACAAGGTTCCAACCTAGATGGCTCAGGCTCAAGCGCACGCTCCTCATCCGCCGCTCGAGGGCGCGCAACTGGTGATCGGCACCATCGCGGTGTCGCTCGCCGTCTTCATGAACGTGCTGGACACGTCGATCGCGAACGTGTCGATTCCGTCGATCTCCGGCGACCTCGGCGTGTCGTCCGATCAGGGCACATGGGTGATCACGTCGTTCGCCGTCGCGAACGCGATCTCCGTGCCGCTCACCGGCTGGCTCACCGACCGCATCGGCCAGGTGCGTCTGTTCATGGCGTCGATCGTGCTGTTCGTGATCTCGTCGTGGATGTGCGGCCTCTCCCCCAACCTGCCGTTCCTGCTCGCGTCGCGCGTGCTGCAAGGCGCCGTGGCCGGCCCGATGATTCCGCTGTCGCAAACGCTGCTGCTCGCGAGCTATCCGCGTGCGAAGGCGCCGATGGCGCTGTCGATGTGGGCGATGACGACACTGACCGCACCCGTCGCCGGTCCGATCCTCGGCGGCTGGATCTCGGACAACATTTCGTGGCCTTGGATCTTCTACGTGAACATCCCGGTCGGGATCGTCGCCGCGCTCGCGACATGGGCGATTTTCCGAAATCGCGATTCCGTCATTAAGAAAGCACCGATCGATATCGTCGGTCTCGTGCTCCTGATCACGTGGGTCGGCTCGTTACAGGTGATGCTCGACAAGGGCAAGGATCTCGACTGGTTTTCGTCGACGACGATCGTCGTGCTCGGGCTCACCGCCGTGATCGCGCTAGCGTTTTTCATTGTGTGGGAATTGACGGACAAGCACCCGGTTGTCGATCTGTCGCTGTTCAAGCTGCGCAATTTCACGGGCGGCACCGTGTCGCTCGCGGTCGGTTATGGGCTTTACTTCGGCAATCTCGTGCTGCTGCCGCTGTGGCTGCAAACGGACATCGGCTATACGGCCACGGACGCCGGCCTCGTGCTGGCGCCCGTCGGCGTATTCGCGATCATTCTCTCGCCGCTTACGGGCAAGATCCTGCCGCGCACCGATCCGCGCTACATCTCGACGGCGTCGTTTCTGATCTTCGCGCTGGTGTTCTGGATGCGCTCGCGCTACACGACGGGCGTCGACACCTTCTCGCTGATGCTGCCAACGCTGATCCAGGGGATCGGCATGGCCGGCTTCTTCATTCCGCTCGTGTCGATCACGCTGTCAGGCTTGCCGGGCAACCGGATTCCGGCCGCTTCGGGTCTGTCGAACTTCGTGCGGATCATGTGCGGCGGCATTGGCACGTCGATCTTCGAGACCGCGTGGGATCATCGCTCGATCCTGCATCACGCGCAGTTGACGGAACGCGCGAATGCGTACAACCCCGTATTCGATCAGTCGATCACGCAGATGGGCGGCGTCGGATTGAACCAGTCGCAGGCATATGGACTGTTCAATACGATGGCGACGCAGCAGGCGGCCCAGCTTGGCGTCAACGATCTGTTCTATGTGTCGGCGGGGATTTTTGTCGCGCTGATCGGGCTGATCTGGGTGACGCGCCCGGAGCGCGCGGGCGGCGGGGACGCGAGCGCGGCGGCATCGGCGGCGCATTGATGGGAGTCGCCGCTCGCTGGCATGTGTGATCCTGCTGCGAGCGCGTTGCGAGCACGTCAGCGAAAAAGGCGGGACCCATGGCGGTCCCGCCTTTTTTGTTGCTCGCGAACCGCCCGCTTCGTCGATCAGTCAGCTTGCTGCCGTAACGATCAGCCGCTCAGGCGCCAGCACGCCCTCGCCGATGCGCGCGACGCCAAGCAGCTTGCCTCCGCTTGCATAGACGCGCGTGCGGGTGGCGAGCAGCACGTCGTCCCGCACCGACAGATCCGCGAGACGCAGACGCTGTCCATGCAGAAAACGGCGCGTCGCTTCGGGATCGAGCTGCACGGCGGGAAACGTGGACAGCAACGCGTCGACAGGCTGCAGCCACGCGTCGCGCGCGTCTTGCGGCGCGTCGGACAACGCACCGAGCGTCACCGCGTGTTCGAGCGTCAACGCGCCGACGCCCGTGCGCCGAAGCATCACGAGATGCGCGCCGCATCCGAGCGCCTCGCCGATATCTTCCGCCAGCGTCCGGACGTACGTGCCCTTGCTGCACGTCACGCGAAACGTCACGTCGGGCAGCGCGCATTCGATCAATTCGAGCGCGTGGATCGTCACGGAACGCCCTTCGCGCGCAACCGTCTGCCCGGCGCGCGCGTACTCGTACAACGGCTTGCCGTCGCGCTTGAGCGCCGAATACATCGGCGGAACCTGAACGATGTCGCCGCGAAACCGCGCGAGCACGGCTTCGACGGCATCCTGATTACAGGTCACGGCGCGCGTGTCGAGCGCTTCACCTTCGGCGTCTCCCGTCGTCGTGCGAATGCCGAGGCGCATCGTTGCCTCATACGTCTTGTCTGCCTCGAGCAAGTCTTGCGAAAACTTCGTCGCTTCGCCGAAACAGAGCGGCAAGAGCCCCGACGCAAGCGGATCGAGCGTGCCCGTGTGGCCCGCTTTTTTCGCCAGATACAGGCGCTTTGCGCGAATCAGCGCGTCGTTGCTCGACAGGCCGACGGGCTTGTCGAGCAGCAACACGCCATCGAGCGCGCGGCGCGGCACTTTCGGGCGTTGATTCTGAGTCATATGTGCGCGTGCCTCGGACCTGCGATCAGTCGTCTTTCGCGCGCGTCGCGTTCGCCTCGTCGATCAGGCGCGACATCTCGACGGCGCGCTCGATCGTCTTGTCGTAGTGGAAATGCAGCGTCGGCACCGTGTGGATATGCAGGCGCTTGAACAATAGATTGTGCAGATGGCCTGCCGCGTGATTCAGCGCTTCCTGCGTCTGGTGCGGATCACCCGTCAGCGTCGTGAAGTAGATCTTCGCGTGCGCGTAGTCGGGCGTGAGTTCGACGCTCTGGAACGTGACGATTCCGATGCGCGGGTCTTTGACCTCACGGATCAGTTCGGACAGATCGCGTTGAATCTGATCAGCGATCTGCACGTTGCGATTGGGGGAAGTACGTTTCTTAGGCATGGTAAATCCGTGATCCGGGTTGCCGGAAAAGCAAGGTGTTCGCGCATTCGGCGGCAGCACGCCACGGACGATTTCCACGCAAACACGACACAACATCCGATACAAAAAACAAAGGGGCGGGAATGGGCTCAGCGCCCGCCCCGCCCCTCATGCACGCAACGCCGGAATTACAGCGTACGCGCGACTTCCGTGACTTCGAAGACTTCGAACTGGTCGCCTTCCTGGATGTCGTTGAAGTTTTTCACCGACATACCGCACTCGAAGCCTTGGCGCACTTCCTTGACGTCGTCCTTGAAGCGCTTGAGCGAATCGAGCTCGCCCGTGTGGATGACGACGTTGTTGCGCAGCACGCGCACCGACGACGTACGCTTGACCACACCGTCCGTGACCATACAGCCTGCCACCGTGCCGACCTTCGGCACCTTGAACACCTGGCGCACTTCGACCATACCCGTGACGACTTCGCGTTTCTCCGGCGCCAGCATGCCCGACATCGCCGCCTTCACCTCATCTACTGCGTCATAGATGATGTTGTAGTAACGGATGTCGATGCCGTTGGTCTCGGCCAGCTTGCGCGCCTGTGCGTCGGCACGCGTGTTGAAGCCGATGATGACCGCCTTCGACGCCGTTGCCAGGTTGACGTCCGACTCGCTGATGCCGCCAACTGCGCTGTGCACGATCTGCACGCGCACTTCGTCGTTCGACAGCTTGAGCAGCGACTGCACCAGTGCTTCCTGCGAGCCCTGAACGTCGGCCTTGACGATGAGCGGCAGGTACTGCACTTCGCCTTCGCCCATCTGCTCCAGCATGTTTTCGAGCTTCGCGGCCTGCTGCTTCGCCAGCTTCACGTCGCGGAACTTGCCTTGACGGAACAGAGCGACTTCGCGCGCCTTGCGGTCGTCCGGCATGACGATGACTTCTTCGCCCGCCGCCGGCACTTCCGACAGACCCTGGATTTCGACCGGGATCGACGGACCCGCCGACTTGGTCGGCTTGCCCGTTTCGTCGAGCATCGCGCGCACGCGGCCGTAGGCGCTGCCCGCCAGCACGACGTCGCCGCGATTGAGCGTACCCGACTGGACGAGGATCGTTGCGACAGGACCCTTACCCTTGTCGAGCTTCGCTTCGATCACGAGGCCCTTGGCGGGTGCTTCGACAGGCGCCTTCAGTTCCAGCACTTCGGCCTGCAGCAGCACGTTTTCGAGCAGATCGTCGATGCCCGCACCCGTCTTCGCCGACACCGGCACGAACGGCGAATCGCCACCGTACTCTTCCGGCACGACGCCTTCCGCGACGAGTTCCTGCTTCACGCGTTCCGGGTTCGCTTCCGGCTTGTCGATCTTGTTGATCGCGACCACGAGCGGCACGCCGCCCGCCTTCGCGTGCGAGATCGCTTCCTTCGTCTGCGGCATCACGCCGTCGTCCGCTGCGACCACCAGAATCACGATATCGGTTGCCTTCGCACCGCGCGCACGCATTGCCGTGAACGCTTCGTGACCCGGCGTATCGAGGAACGTGATGACGCCGCGCGGCGTTTCAACGTGATACGCGCCGATGTGCTGCGTAATGCCGCCCGCTTCGCCCGCCGCAACCTTCGCGCGACGGATGTAGTCCAGCAGCGACGTCTTGCCGTGGTCGACGTGACCCATGACCGTGACGACGGGCGGACGCGGCAGTTGCTCGGCATCCGACACTTCGCCTTCGACGAGCATCGCTTCGGGATCATCCAGTTTCGCCGCGACGGCGTGATGGCCCAGTTCCTCGACGACGATCATCGCCGTTTCCTGGTCCAGCATCTGGTTGATCGTGACCATCTGGCCGAGCTTCATCATCACCTTGATGACTTCCGAAGCCTTCACCGACATCTTGTGCGCGAGATCGGCAACCGTGATGGTTTCCGGCACGTGCACTTCACGAACGATCGGTTCGGTCGGCGCCTGGAACGTGGTGGCTTCCTGATGCTTGCCACGGCCCTTCGGACCGCCGCGCCAGCCGCGATCGACGCCGCCGCTCGTGTCGCCGCGCGTCTTGATGCCACGGCGCTTGGCTGCGTCGTCCTGCCAGCCGCCCTTGCCGCCAGCCTTCTTCTTGTCGCCAGCGCCAGCGGGACCCGACGGCTGCGCAGCCGCTGCCGGTTGCGCCGCTGCTGCGGGCGCCGGCTTCTTCGCGGCGGGACGCGCCGAGGTTTCGCCAGCGGGACGCGCCGGCTTGTGCAGCGTGCCCTTCGCTTCCGCGGGCTTCGGTGCTTCGGCGGGCTTCGGTGCCGGCTCCGGCGCCTTGACCTGCGCCTTGCGCGGCGTGTTCATCATTTCGCGGATTGCACGCGCTTCGGCTTCCGCCTTCGCACGGCGTTTCGCGATTTCTTCCTGTTCGAGGCGCGTCTTCTCGGCCTGTTCGCGTGCAGCGTCTTCGGCCTTCTTCGCCGCTTCGCGCTGCGCGGCGCGTTCTGCCGCCGCCTTCTCTTCGTCCTGCGACGCGCGCTCCTGTTGCTCGGCCTGCTCGCGAGCCGCCGCCTCGGCCACTGCCGCTGCGCGCTTCTTCGCCGCTTCTTCTTCGGCGCGGCGACGCTCCGCCTCGGCCGCCTGTTCGCGTGCCTGACGCTCGGCTTCTTCGGCTGCCAGACGCTCCTGGCGCTCCTTCAGTTCCAGCGCCTGCTTCTCGAGCAGCTCTGCCTCGTGACGCGCTTCTTCCTCGCGACGCTGCAGTTCGAGATCTTCCGCTTCCTGACCGTTGCCCGACACTTCCGCCTGCTCGGTTGCCTCGTCGCGGCGGACGAACGTGCGCTTCTTGCGCACTTCGACCTGAATGGTGCGAGCTTTACCCGTCGCGTCGGACTGCTTGATCTCCGACGTATGCCGCTTGGTCAGCGTGATCTTGCGCTTATCGGCATCGTTCGAGCCGTGTGACCTGCGCAAGTGGTCAAGCAGACGCGCCTTGTCCGTTTCGGACAAGGCATCGTCTTCACTCGCTTTCTGAACACCCGCCGCGTGCAGCTGCTCGAGCAGCACGCCTGCAGGCATTTTCAGTTCCGCGGCAAATTGGGCTACGTTGTTACTCGCCATTCATTCCTCTTAGTGCAAGGACCGATTCCTTGCGGTTAGCATCGGGTCATGCAGCCTTGCGGCTGCGATCAGATTAGTGGTTCATGGTCGTGGATCTCATTGAAACCAGTGTTCACGGGCCTTCATGATCAGCGTCTTGGCGGCGTCGTCATTCATCCCCGTCATCTCGACCAGCTCGTCGACAGCCAGTTCGGCCAGCTCGTCGCGCGTCTGGATCTGATGCTCAGCCAGCTTCGCGAGCAGCTCGGCGTCCATGCCGTCGAGGCTCTTCAGATCGAGCGCAACGCCCTCGACCTTTTCTTCGTTCGCAATCGCCATCGTCAACAGGGCGTCACGGGCGCGGTTGCGCAACTCGTGAACCGTGTCTTCGTCGAATGCTTCGATTTCGAGCATCTCGTTGAGCGGCACGTAAGCGATCTCTTCGAGACTCGTAAAACCTTCGTCGATCAGGATGTCGGCGACCTCCTCGTCGACATCGAGACGCGCCATGAACAGGTCGCGCAATACGCTGCGCTCCTGGTTCTGCTTTTGCGCAGACTCGTCCGGCGTCATGATGTTGATCTGCCAGCCGGTTAGTTCGCTGGCAAGACGCACGTTCTGGCCACTGCGGCCGATAGCGACGGCCAGTTCGTTTTCGTCGACGACGACGTCCATCGAATGCTTTTCTTCATCGACGACGATCGACTGGACAGCTGCCGGCGCGAGCGCGCCGATCACAAACTGGGCGGGATCTTCCGACCATAGCACGATGTCGACGTTTTCGCCACCGAGCTCGTTGCGCACAGCCTGCACGCGCGAGCCGCGAATGCCGACGCAGGTGCCGATCGGGTCGATGCGCTTGTCATAAGCGATCACGCCGATCTTGGCGCGCACGCCGGGATCGCGCGCTGCCGCCTTGATTTCCAGCAGGCCCTGCTCGATTTCCGGCACTTCCATTTCGAACAGCTTCATCAGGAACTCGGGCGCCGTGCGGGACAGCTCGATCTGCGGACCGCGCGCGGTGCGATCGACCTTGGCGATATACGCGCGCACGCGGTCGCCGACGCGCAGGTTTTCCTTCGGAATCAGCTGGTCGCGGCGCAGCAGCGCTTCGACGCGGCCCGATTCGACGATGAAATTACCCTTGTCGAGACGCTTGACGGTGCCCGTCATGATGCTTTCGCCGCGCTCGAGGAAGTCGTTCAGAATCTGCTCGCGTTCCGCGTCGCGCACTTTTTGCAGGATCACCTGCTTGGCAGCCTGCGCGCCGATGCGGCCGAATTCGATCGACGGAACGGGCTCTTCCAGGAAGTCGTCGATCTGCGCGTCGGGCTTCTGCTCGCGCGCTTCGAACAACAGGATTTCCTGATCCGGCTCCTGCAGGCCCGCTTCGTCGGGCACGACTTTCCAGCGACGGAAGGTTTCGTGCTCGCCGCTTTCACGGTCGATATGAACGCGGATGTCCGCGTCTTCGTCGAAGAGTTTCTTGGATGCAGACGCGAGCGCTGCCTCGAGCGCGGCAAACACCACGTCCTTGTCGACATTTTTCTCGCGTGCCAGCGCATCCACCAGCATCAACACTTCGCGACTCATTGTTTGCGGCTCCTAAAGTCAACTTTCGGAACGAGGCGTGCCTTGTCGATATCCGCGAGCGTGAAATCCAGCATCGCGGCGCCTTCCTTCCCTTCAAATTCCAGACCGATCGTTTCGCCCTCGGGAGCATGCAGAATGCCCCGGTACGATTTCCGTCCGTCCAATGGCTTTTTCAATGTGATGACCGCCTCGCTGCCCGCGAAGCGTTCGAAGTCCGCCAGTTTCTTCAGCGGGCGGTCGAGTCCCGGCGACGAGACTTCCAGCCGCTCGTAATCGATATTTTCGACTGTCAGAACGTGCTGGAGCTGACGGGTAACTTTTTCGCAGTCTTCGATCGCGATGCCGGCGGGCTGGTCGATATACACGCACAGCATGCCGCGCCCGGTGCGCTCGAGATCGACGAGCTCGTAGCCGAGGCCCACGACCGTGGTTTCAATCAGTTCCGTCAGTTGCACAGTGCTGCCCTCTAAGATGTTCGCGCTGCAAGCCTTTGCGATACACCCGCGGGCTGCGCGCCAAGCCGGCGCACGTTCGTGCTACCCGAGATGCCGACCAACGTGAGAACTGAGCGGCAAAAAAAAAATGGGCGAAACGCCCATCATCTTATTGCCGGTGGTCGCACCTGAGCCGCACATGAAACCGCACGCCCAGTGACTTCGTGATTGTAGCCTTTTTTCACGACGAACGCAAACCGCCAGCCGGCGCCGTATCTGCATTTGCGGGCGATTTCGGCGCGATCAAGCCTTGAAAATGGGCTTTTTCTACACTTCCCGAACCGCTTGCCGATGCGCCGACGGACACGCGAAGCGTCTGAATGGCTGTCGATTTTTGCTGACTTTCGCTGACGACGGGCGGCGCGAGACGCGGCCGCCTGTCGCTAACGGAAACGAACGAACGCGTGAACCCGCGACATCAGCGTCCGCGCGAGCGATTGCGTTGCGCGCCGCCTCCGCCGCTGTTGCCGCTATTGCGACTGCCGCCGGCGTTGGTGTTGCCGCCAGCGCGGTTGCCGTTGCTCGCCCGATTGCCATTGGGCGCGCCGTTGGTCGGGCGGTTGCTGCCGCGTTTTGCATTGCCGCCCGCTGCCGCGCGGTTACCCGAAGGCGCGCGATTGCCGTCGACATCGCGGCCGCCACGGCCGCGTCCTTCGCGATTGCCGCCCGCGTTGCCAAAGCCGCCGAGCCCCGAGTTCAGTGCGCCGAACGCGCCTGCGCCCTTGCCGCCGCCGCGCCGCCCCTGAGCGCCGCCGCGCGGTTGCTGCTCGAAGCGGCCATGCGACATCAGCACGGGCTCACGGTTGATGAAACCCATCGACGTCTGCATCGGATCGGGTTGACGGCGTTCCGACTCGTTGCGGCGTCCGCCCTTTTCTTCCGTCGGCGCCTTCAGGCCGACCGACGCCATCAGGCTGCGCACCTGATTGTCCTCGAGCTCTTCCCAGCGACCGCGCCTCAAGCCGCGCGGCAGCTGGATCGGACCGTGGCGCGTGCGGATCAGGCGGCTCACCATCAGGCCGACCGCCTCGAACATACGGCGCACTTCGCGATTGCGGCCTTCAGCAAGCGCGACGTGATACCAGTGATTTGTGCCTTCGCCACCGCCGTCTCGGATGCGCAGGAAATTTGCCGGACCGTCGTCCAGTTCGACGCCGTGCAGCAGTTTCTGCCGGTTGCCTTCCGTCAGTTCGCCGACCACGCGCACCGCATATTCACGCTCGACGCTGTAGCGCGGATGCATGAAGCGGTTCGCCAGATCGCCCGACGTGGTCAGCATCAGCAGGCCTTCCGTGTTGAAGTCGAGACGGCCGACGGCGAGCCACTTGGCCGTTTTCATCGGCGGCAGCTTGTCGAACACGGAAGGACGGCCTTCGGGATCGGCGTGACTCACGATCTCGCCGGTCGGCTTGTGATACAGCAGCACGCGCGGCGGCTTGCTCTGCAGCTTGCGCTTGATCGGCTTGCCGTTGATGCGCACCAGATCGGTCGGCAGGATGCGCTGGCCGATGTGCGCCGGCTCGCCGTTCACCGACACGCGGCCTGCGATGATCAACTCTTCCATGTCGCGGCGGGAACCCATGCCTGCGTCGGCGAGCACCTTGTGCAGCTTGGGCGCGTCGTCGTCCGGCGACAGCACGCGCTTCGGAGCCGCCGCGCGGCCGCGGCGCAACATCGGCGCGCGCACGCCGCCCGTCGCCGAATTGTCGGCATCGAAAGCGGGCGACGTCACCCAGGCGAACAGGTCGTCCTGCTTGTCGCCTTCGGCCGCGGCAACAGGCGCCACATCACCGCTTGCGCCCCCACGGCTCTTGCGCTGCCCGCCCTGTTGCGCGCCGCGCTGGGCGCCTTGCTGGCCAGCGTGCTTGCCGCCCGCGC